>DASTFG010000359.1:0-13250 GCA_035708785.1 Anaerolineales bacterium | reverse complement strand
CCAGGAGGCCACTGCAATTTCGTTCGCGCGATCACGGTAATCCTCGAGATCGTCCGGCCTGATGATTTGGAAGCGGGCTGCGTTCATCTGAGGATTATTTTACCTGCTGGTGAGAAGATTGAACCAGAATTCATTGAAGCGCGGCCCGTCCACTTTTGTGACCACGCGGACCGGCCTTCCGGCTGGATCGATGCGCTCGTGGAGCCAGCCACCTTTTTCCTCCAAGAGGATGGGAAGCTCTTCGATCTCGATGCCCTCACTCCATCCCAGGGCGATCGCACAGGCAAGCGGGTCATGCTGGAAGTTAATCATGTCATTGGGCTGTGCTTTCCATCTTTCTCCCAGCCTGCTCTCATTCTGCTCATCTTCTGCGAAGGCCTCGGCTTGCCGCGCGATTAATTGCCCCAGCCTGCCTGCATTTCTTAAGGCGTCGAGGTACCTTCTCCGCAGGGCCGTCTCCACCGTTACGGTAAGCGGAATCAGGGTTGGGTTTGAATTTTCGAGCACGTGTCTGGCAGATCTCACATCGACCTGGATGTTCCAATCCATCTCATTACCCCATTGGGGAAAGCCGTCGCGGACCGGGTAGATGTACCCTCCCATGAGAAAAAGATCGGCATCCCTTAAGATGCCCGGGTACTGCAGATCGAGCAGATATAAGTTTGTAAGGGGGCCGATGGCGATGATCGTGATTCCCTGATCGATGCTGCGCTTGAGAAGATCAAGTGCAGCACTGAGTGGACCCGGCATTGGAGGAATCGGCTCGGGCCAATATCGATCTTCCACGGGATAGCCCAGTTCCGCATAACGGTAATATCTCTGCGAGACATCTGCTCCGGCTGCCACCGGAATATCCCTCCCTCCTTCCAGGTCCAGGACGAACCGGACGTATCCCGCTCTTCTCCCATGGGATTCAGCGACTGTCGTAATTCCGTTTATTTCCACATCGTCTGGCCAGCGAAGCAGCATGGCGAGCGCGCACAGATCGTCGATATCGCCGCCCAGGTCGGTGTCAAGATGAATCTTTTGCATGCTCGCTCCCGATTCGTTTGATCAAACGTTCATCTCTCCAAATCTGTTCACGTGTGAAGCGGATGAACTCCAGCGTTTCGCTCAGGAAGTTTGAGCCCTTCCCGTCCTGCGCAGCGACAGCCCGTTCGATCAAGCCATACCACTGGCTTCCCAGCTCGGCCTTTGCCCATTCGACTGCCGCAGGTTTGGAGACAATCCTTCCATGTTGCAGGGCATACAGCGCGCGGCACATGGTGATAACCGTAAAGCCGTGATAGTGTGCGCCATGGCTTTGCAGCCACGAAGGATCGCCGAGCATGGGAAACCACCATTCATCCAAAATACCCAAGACTGCGCGCCGGATATCCTCCGGGCCGACGGGATCGATCAAAGTCCTGGGATCCGGACCGTCCACGACCACGCCACATTCTCGAACGACGTGACGCTGGATGACCCAATCGCTACCGAAGCCGCCGATATAGAACTTCCCTTCATTGACGATGGGACAAGACGCGTGGTCGGAACCGTGGCGGCGGATATCCTTCCGAGGGATGTATGCGCCTTCCAGCCTGGAGGCCCATTTGAGTCCGCTCGCCCAGATGCGCTGATGCATGAAGTGCAATGCCGAAACCATACTTTCTGGGATAGAGTCTTTGGTGACAACCAGAAAGTCAATATCGCTGGTCTCGGGATTGAAGTCGCCGCTCGAGAGTGAGCCGTAGAGGTACATGCCGACGAATTGATCTCCCAGGGTTTCTTTTACACTGCGAAGCAGGAGATCCAGTATTTCATTGACATCCCTGTGCGGCGTGGGAGAAATCATCTTCATTTTATTTCTCTCTGATGGGCGCGCTTCGATTGCGCAGCACTCTGCGCGAGGGATTTACCACTTCTCAACTTTGCCATCTTTGATCGTCCACACATCGGAGGCGAAGCGTTCGATGAAATACCGGTCGTGGACGACGGCGAGGATGGTCCCTTTGAAATTGGCAAGCGCCTCCTCGAAGCGCGCCCGCGAGGGGATGTCGAGATGGTTAATAGGTTCATCCAGCAGAAGGAAAGTGCATCCCTGCGCGACGAGCAGACCGAGCTGCAGGCGGGCGCGTTCGCCAAAGGAAAGCTCGCGCGTGGGGCGAAGCGCATCGTCACCCTTGAACAGGAAGTAATGTAGGAAGTTCCGCGTCTCGGTCTCGTTGAAGTCAGCGATGTTCTGAAGCGTCTGCACAGCGTTCGATCCCGGATCGAGCAATTCCTGTTCCTGGGTCATGTACCCAAGCTTCACAGTGGCACCCAGCCTGAGACTGCCCTCCAACGGTTCCAGCTTTCCGGCAATCGCACGAAGGAGAGTAGTCTTGCCAGTCCCGTTTGGACCGGTTAGCGCGATGCGTTGTCCGGCGCGGATGTGAAGATCCAGATCCCTGAGCAGCGGCCGGTCATAGCCTACCGAAAGTTTTTCCGTGACCAATACATCTTTGGATTGGTGAGCGGGCGCGCCGAAGTCGAGTTTCATCTGCCAGGATGAGCGCGGCTTTTCGATGCGCTCTTCCGTCAGGATCTTTTCGATGCGCGCTTCGAGGTGCTTGGCGCGGCCCGCGGTGCGTTTGGTGGCGCGGTTCCCGAAGAAGCCTTTCGCGAATTTGTCGCCGCTGTCAGCTTTCCCGCCTTTTTTCATCTTGGTGAGCCCGCGGACATGAATTGCTGCGGCGCGCAGCTGTGCGATTTCCTCCTGTTGATCCTGATAGGCCTGAGCCTGCTTCTCGCGCTCGACGAGCTTTTGTTCCAGGTAATCGCCGTAATTTCCTGCATATGATTTGAGGGCAGGTGTGGCCGGATCCAGCTCTAGAATCGAAGTGACGGTGTTATCCAGGAACGCGCGGTCATGTGAGACGATCAACGCCGCGCCGTTGAACCGCCTTAGCCAGTCTTCGAGCCACTCGAGCATTTCAATGTCGAGATGGTTGGTAGGCTCGTCAAGCAAAAGCAGCTGCGGCTCCTCCAGCAGGACGCGGGCGAGCATAAGGCGTGTCTTTTGACCTCCGCTCAATTGTCTGATGGGCGTGTCGAGCGGAATGTGGCCGAGTCCCAGAGGAGCGAGAATTGTAGAGAGGGGAAAGTGGAAAGAGGAGAGATGGGCCAGTGCGGAGTCATATCTGGCTTGAAGGTCTGAGTCCTCAGGGTTGGAGGATAATGCTGAGGCGAGGGAGGCGATTTCAGATTCGAGATCGGCCTGGGTCGCGGTATCAAGGCGCAGGATTGTCCGAATCGTCTGGCCGGGGTCAACATTAATGCCTTGCGCGAGATATCCGATTCTCAGGTTGGGGCGCGTTGTAACCACAGTCCCCGAATCGGGCTGTTCAAGTCCGGCAAGGATGCGCATGAGGGTCGTCTTGCCCGAGCCATTCGGCCCGATCAGACCGACTCGCTCCCGGCTACTGATGCTGAAAGAGACATCCTGCAGGACAGGCTGGATGCCGTAGGTCTTATGAATATGGTGGACGGTAAGCATGGCAATCCCGTAGAAGTTGCATTTAAAAACGAAAACCGAGGGCAAGCCTCGGCCGTTGACGCCAGAATCGCTCGGGCGGGATTCAAGACAGCGGGTTGGTGCCCTAAAACACTTGGGTAACTACAGGATATCTGTCATTACGGTGCTCCTACGAATTACGGACATATGAATTATATCATCATTCCATAGGCGATTCCCTGAGGCCGAATAGGTACTTCCCTCCTTGAGAAGCCGATACAAAACCTGTATAGTTTTAATAGCCCACATTTGCGATAGCAGGTTTATGTTCAGTAAATCACGATCGTTTTCTCGATCCCGTAGGTTGCTAAACGGTGCGCTGGCCGGGTTCGTGGCTACAGCGCCTATGACCGCGGCGATGGTGATCGGCTGGGGGCTGTTGCCTGCACATGAAAAGTATCCCCTGCCTCCTCGCCAGATCGTAGGGGAGGTCGCCAGGCGGTTCGGCGTCGAAGATGACCTGAATGAAGGACAGCTGGTTGCCACAACCCTGTTCTCACATTTCGGGTATGGCGCGCTGTTTGGCGGTGTTTATGCCTCTTTAGAACAAAATCTCTCATGGCCTGCCAGCCTCAAGGGGACATTGGCTGGACTCGCGCTCTGGGTGGGAAGTTATCTGGGATGGCTGCCGGCTGTCGGCGTTCTGTCGCCGGCTACTCGCCATCCCTGGCGCAGGAATCTGCTGATGATCGCTGCGCATATCGTCTGGGGTCTGACAATGGGCATTCTCAGCGGAAAGTTGAACCGAAGAGAGACATAGATATAGAAACCTTATAGAAACCATATAGAAATCTTTAGGAAGGAGCTACTTATGGAGATGAGTACAGAACGATCCGGCTCGCGTCCCATCAATGTGGGACCTGTCGAGCGAGGGATTTCCATTGTCACCGGAATGGGTTTACTGTCTTATGTGCTCGCTCGCCGGCCCCGGATGAGTCTTCCCGCCGCTCTGGAAGCTGGTTATATGATCTATCGCGGCGCGACGGGACACTGTGTGATCTACCAGACGCTGGACATTAATCGGACGGAGCAAAATGGCCACCAGGGTATCCTGGTCGAACGCTCGGTGACGGTCAACCGGCCGAGAGAGCAGTTGTTTCGCATCTGGCGCAATCTTGAAAACCTGCCGCGCTTTATGAAACATTTGAAATCCGTTCGCGTCGATCCATCCAACGGGCACCGGCGCTCTCACTGGGTTGCGATGGCTCCGTTGGGACGGACGATCGAATGGGATGCAGAGATCATGGAGGAGCGTGAGAACGAAATATTGACCTGGAAATCCGTGCCGGGGTCCATCGTGGAGAGTATGGGGCGTGTCGAGTTCAAAGATGCACCCGGAGCGCGCGGCACCATTGTCCATATCTCCATGCAATACAACCCGCCTGCTGGTTCGATGGGAGCAGCCTTTGCGAGGCTGTTTGGGGAAGAACCAGGACAACAGATCCGCGAAGACCTCCGCCACTTCAAACAGATGATGGAAGCCGGTGAGATCGCGACCGTCGAGGGGCAGCCATCGGGGCGGAGCACACCGGAGGAAAGGGCTGCTGCGCGGGCAACGCCCAGAAAGGATGTCGTGGAGAAGGCATCGGAACAATCCTTCCCGGCCAGTGATCCCCCAGGCTGGATTTCAGACAGTGAAGGAAGGTTCGAATGAAAGCAGTATGCTGGAATGGAATTACGAATGTCGGTGTAGAAGAAGTCCCAGACCCGAAATTACTTAATCCACGCGACGCGATCGTCAAAGTGACCGCCACTGCCATTTGCGGCTCTGACCTGCATCTTTATGACGGTTATATTCCGACAATGAAGAAGGGCGACATCCTGGGTCATGAGTTCATGGGTGAGGTGGTCGAAGTCGGCGGCCAGGTCAAGAATCTGGCGAAGGGCGATCGAGTGGTGGTCCCGTTCCCGATTGCCTGTGGGAACTGCTTCTTTTGCCAGAACGATCTCTGGGCCTTGTGCGACAATTCGAATCCGAATGCATCGTTGGCCGAGGCTATGTATGGTCACTCGCCAGCCGGGATCTACGGCTATTCTCATCTCTTAGGTGGGTATGCGGGGGGACAGGCGGAATACGTCCGTGTCCCTTTTGCGGATGTGGGTCCCTTCAAGGTCGAGAACGGCTTCCGGGATGAACAGGTCCTCTTCCTGACCGATATCTTCCCGACCGGCTACATGGCTGCTGAGAATGGAAACATCCAGCCCGGAGACACGGTCGCGGTCTGGGGCTGCGGGCCCGTCGGGCAGTTTGCCATTCAGAGCGCCTGGATGTTCAACCCGGCACGCGTCATCGCTATCGATCGCTATCCGGAACGCCTCCAGATGGCGGAGGAATACGGCCGCGCCGAGGTCGTCAATTACGAGGGCACCGACGTGGTCGAAGTCCTAAAACAGATGACGGGCGGGATGGGCCCGGATGTCTGCATCGACGCGGTGGGGATGGAAGCCCATAAGCACGGCCTCGAAGGCGCGTATGACCGCGCGAAACAGGCTGCCCGAATCGAAACTGAGCGTCCCTACACGCTGCGGGAGGCGATCCAGGCCTGTCGGAAAGGAGGGACAGTCTCACTGGCCGGCGTGTACGGAGGCTTCGTCGATACAATTCCGATGGGCGCAGCGTTCAATAAGGGCCTGACCCTCAAGATGGGACAGACTCACGTTCATCGCTATTTGCGGCCATTATTCGAGAAGATCGAATCGGGAGAGATCGATCCATCTTTTGTGGTCACGCATATCTTCCCTCTCGAGGAAGCTCCTTACGCCTATGAGATCTTCAAACACAAGATGGATGGGTGTATTAAGGTGGTTTTGAAGCCCTAAGAAAGATCTAGACTCACGGTTTTCAGCCACGCAACAATCGCGCTGAGTTGGCAAGAATGCCAAGGTCAGGCAGAGATTGGGCCGCGGCCGCGTAAACAGGCGGGAGGATTCCAAAGGCAGCCAGGGACAGACCCAGAACGTTGTAAACAGCGGTGAAGGCGAGATTCATCCTTACGGTCTTCATCGTTCTGCGCGCAGTCCGGATAGCCTGAGGGACAAGCATCCAATCTTCGCGGAGGAGCACGATGTCAGCAACTTCAATGGCAATATCTGTCCCTGCGACCCCCATGGCAATGCCGACATCTGCCTGTGCAAGCGCGGGGGCGTCGTTGATCCCATCTCCGATCATGACAACCGTGTGCCCTTTTGACTGGTATTCCCTGACGACCTCTATCTTATTTTCAGGAAGAAGCTCGGCACGATAGCTGACGCCAAGCTTTTTGGCAAGGGCGGAGGCCACCCGCTCGTTGTCGCCGGTCAGAAGCTCGATGTGTTCGAAACTCAGGTTGCATAGTTCCCGGATCGAGGCAGGGACTTCAGGCCGGATCGTATCTTCCGCTGCGAGTATGCCCGCGATTTCTCTGTTTCGAGAGAGAAACAAGACCGTCTTGCCTTGGCCCTCTAGATCTTTAGCAAGCGGAAGCAAGCCTCCGGATGGAATCAAACGCTGATTCCCGACTTCTATGGATCTACCCTGAATTGTTACCCGGACGCCCATACCAGGGATGGCTTCAAACTCCTCCGGTTCCGACAGGGGGAGATTCCGGGCTTGCGCTGTGGCACGAATCGCCTCGCCGAGGGGATGTTCCGAGTACTTCTCGGCGGCCGCGGCGAGAGCAAGAATTTCATTTTCAGCCAGCCCATTCAATGGGATCACATCCGTGATTCGCGGCTGGCCGAGCGTCAGCGTGCCAGTCTTGTCAACGAGGACAATGTCAGCCCGAGCCAGGCTTTCCAGATATTTTCCGCCTTTGATGAGCAGCCCGCGTCTCGCACCGCTTCCAATGGAAGCGAGCATGGCAATCGGAGTAGCCAGTGCGATCGAGCATGAACAGGCAACGACCAGCACAGCCGCGGTCGCTAAGGCATTCCGGGTCATCACGAACGTAATGGCCGCTATCCCGGCTACGATCGGAAAGTAATATCCGCTAAATTTGTCTGCAAAGCGCTGTGTCACACCCCTGTTCGCCTCGGCGTTCTCAACCATTTTAATGACCCGGCCGAATGTTGTGTCCGGTCCCGTGCGGATGGTCCGGATACGCAGGCTTCCCAGCTTGACGATCGTCGCGGCAAAGACTTCGCTTTCACGCGCCACCTCCACCGGCATCGATTCGCCTGTGATAGCGCCCTGATCTACGGTAGCCTGTCCGCTGATAACCTCGCCATCCACGGGGATCTTTTCGCCGGGGCGGACGATCACAAGATCGCTAGCCCTTACCTCTGCAATCGGTACCTCGACCTCGAGGCCCATTTGTTCGATCCGTGCGGTCTGGGGAGCAAGTGCGGACAATTCCTTCACTGCGCGGCGGGCGCTTTCGGTGGTGAAGCTCTCAACATAATCACCCACACGCATAAAGATCGCAACGATCAGCGCCGTCACCCATTCTCCAATTGCCAGCGCGGCAAGCACGCCAACTGTCATGAGGGTATGTGAGATGATCTCACGACTCAGTGTTGCCCGGATGACTTTTCGATAAATGGGCCAGCCTGCCACGACGACAACTGCGACACCGATGGGCAGGGGAACCACTTCTTTAAGTACATCGAATAATCCGAGCCATTCGCCTGCTATGACAATGAATAAGACTCCGCTGAATACGCTTGCCAGCAACATGCCGAATCTACGGTTGATATCGGGCACGGAGGGCGCAGCCTGCGCTGGCGCAACTTCCGGAACTGAGTATTCACCGGCGCTGGCAACCGCTCTGCGAATCGCAGGCATGCCGACCTTCCCAGGATCGAGCTGAACGATGGCTTTTTCACTGCCAAGCAGGACTTCAACCGATCTGACACCCTCCAGCCTGGCAATCGCATGCCGAACATGTTGTGTGCATTCGGCACAGTCCATGCCCGTGATAGGAATTTCAACAGTCTCCAGCTTAGCCATTTCTTGGCGCCTTCATCCTTCAGTCCACCGAAGGGGAGAGCAGGTCCACGGACTTTTGCTTCAACAATTCCTTCAGTGCACCCAGCAACAAGGTGATATTCTCTTTGCGGCTCGAATATCCCATCAGGCCGATGCGCCAGACCTGGTCTTTGAGCGCCCCGAAGCCGGCCGCGATCTCGATGTTGTATTCCTGCAGCAGTTGAGCGCGGATGGCATGGGGATCAACTCTTACAGGTACGTGCGCGGTCGTGAGAGGCGGCAGGCGATATTCGATCGGGATGAATGGCCGGGCGCCGATCTCTTCGAGTCCCTCCCAGAGCATCTCGGCGTTGGCGCGGCAGCGGGCAAATGCATTCTCGAGCCCTTCCTCGGTGAGGACCCGCAGACCTTCTGTGAGCGCGTAGTGCAAATTCGAAGAGGCCGTATGATGATATGCGTGCCCGCCCATCCAGTAATCGGCATATCCTCTAAGATCGAGATAAAAACTTGCTACCGGCGCCTTACGCTTCTCGATCTTTTCTTTTGCGCGCGGCCCGATCGTGATCGGAGCCAGCCCGGCGGGCGCGCCGAGATTCTTCTGGCTGGCCGAATACGCCGCATCCACGCCCCATTCGTCGATTTTCACAGAGATCCCCCCCAGCGAAGTCACCGTGTCCAGGAGGAACAGCGCGCCGTGTCTTTGGACAGCCTCGGCGATTTCCCGGATATGCAATTGTTCCGCGCCGGTGGATGTCTCTGCATGGACAATGGCAAAAAGCTGATACTTCTTTTTGCGCAAGGCGGCCTCGAGCTCCTCCACCGTGAATATTTCGCCCAGGGGGCGGACAATCCGGTCCACATTTCCACCGACCCGTGCGGCGATCTCCGCCAGGCGTTCTCCGAAATATCCATGGGACGCGACCAGCACCTGGTCGCCCGGCTGGATCAGGTTGACCAGCGCAGCCTCCATCCCGGACGTGCCTGTGCCCGAGAGGGCAAACGTCCATTCGTTATCGGTTTGAAAGACTGCACGGAGTAAATCCTGTTCTTCGGTGTAGAGTGCCAGCAGATCAGGGTCGAGATGTCCGACCGTGGGCGCGCTCAGAGCTCGCATCACTCGCGGGTGTGTCATGCTGGGCCCGGGTCCGAGCAGGACGCGGGCGGACGGTTCGATTTTTGAGTGAATGGTCATATTAACCTCCAAATCCAATCAGGGTCGATTTACATCATATCATGATTGCAGCGGCCCGATTTACCGGTCCAGCCGAGTATGCTGGCGACATCCAGAAGATATCATGATGGGCACAGAAGCGCGGCAAAGTTGTGTTTTCGGTATTAGGCACTCCCTTCGGGCTTGGATTACAATAGACTCGTCCAGAACTCTGACAGGAGAACTCAATGAAAAGATCCCTACTGATTTTGAGCGTGCTGCTCAGTCTGATACTTGCATCTTGTGGTGGCAGTGCACCAACAACGACCATCGATGTCACCATGACCGACTTCCAATTTCAGCCGAGTCAATTCACCATCCCGGCCGGGCAGGAGATCACGCTCAATTCCACGAACACCGGAGCAGTTGTCCATAATTTCGTGATTATGGAGCTGGGCACGACAGCCGGTGACAGGTTCGAGGAAGATGATCTCCCCAATGTATATTGGGAAGTCGAGATCCAACCGGGCGGGTCCACCAGCACCACGTTCACGGCGCCGTCAGAACCCGGCGAATACGAAGTTGTCTGCCGGACCGAGGGGCATATCGTATCCGGGATGGTCGCGAAACTGACCGTTGTCCCGGGTGAGTGATCCTCCGTCCCTGCGGCCATGCAAAAGCCACCGATCACGAGCCTGAACAACCCGCTCGTCAAGCAGGCGCGTGCATTGCGGCACCGGAAGGGCCGGCGGGAGAGTGGCTTGTTTCTCGTGGAGGGAATTCATCATGTTGGCGAAGCAGTAGACGCCGGATGGGAGCTGGAAACGGTTCTCTACGCGCCGGACATGCTGACCAGCACCTTCGGTCGCGATCTGGTCTCACGCCTCGCCTCTCTGCCTCAGCCTGTTTCTGCCCAGGTGATGGAATCGTTGGCCGGCAAGGACAACCCGCAGGGAATTCTGGCGCTGGCCCGGCAAAGACGAATCCAGCTCGCTGAACTGAACTCCATCAGAACGGGCGCGGCACTTGTCTCCCCGCAGGACCCCGGCAACGTGGGGACAATCCTTCGCACGCTGGATGCCGTGGGCGCAGACGCGCTCTTCCTGCTCGACGGCGGCGCGGATCTTTATCACCCGACCGTTGTCCGGGCCAGCATGGGGACACTATTCTGGAAGCCGGTCATCCAGACCTCGTTTGGGGAGTTCATTCGGTGGTCACGCAGCGGAGAGTATCAGTTGATCGGCACATCTGCACATGGGGATGTGGAGTACCATATTTTTGTCCCGAGGCTCCCCTGGATCCTGGTCTTGGGAAGGGAGCAAAAGGGACTTTCGACGGAACAAATGAACGATTGTGATGTGACGGTCTCATTGCCTATGAAGGGCAGGGCCAGTTCGCTGAACCTGGCGGTGGCGGCAGGCGTGCTGCTGTTTCAATACAGTCAGCACATAGGAGTCTAGAGTCGGGCCGGGTCTTGTTCCAAACCAAATAAAAAGGCCTTCTCTTTGAGAAGGCCTCGCCGGTTTAGAGAGAGTACATCCGGCGGAGAATAAAAGATACCTTAGAACTCATCGTCATCTTCATCCCACAATTCATCGTCGTCCTCCTCCAGGTCTTCCTCTTCCCATTCTTCTGCATCCTCCTCCCAGCTATCGTCGGTAGCAGCTTCATCGCTGGGAGAATATGTGTTGCAACCGGTGTCGGGATCGATTTCCACTGCGGCGGCGCTGCAATAGCCTTCGTCAAGAAAAATACAGTCCAAGTAATGACACTTAATGCGGGGCATTCAATCCTCCTGAAAATAAGGTTGTCGGACCAGGCGAACCACCGAAAGAATAAAAATGAGGGTCATCGCAGCCTGGGATGCGATACAGAACGGACAATAGGCCTTAATGAGGGCAACTTCCAAGAAGATCAGATAGAGTGTAAAAAGAAAGCCTGTCAGCGATAGCCCGAAAAAGAGCATGCTTCCATTTTGTTTGAAAAAACCGTGATTTCGCTCGAGCAGGAGCACGCCCAGGATGGCGGTGTAGCCAACGACCCCCAAGACTGCCACGGGGATGCCATAGATTTCTGAATAGCGGCTGGCATTCACGACCGAACAATCCTGGGAGCCGATGCACATGCTGTCGTTCGATGTGATTTTGTAAATGGTCATGTAAACCGAGACCAGCAGACCAAGTGTCGTCAATGCGATTGCGATTTGTGACAGCCGTTTTTCCATAAAACCTCAGAGCAGCCAGGCATTTATTTCCTCGCCAGCAGGCACGCATTTTACACCAGGGGGGATAATTAGTAAAGCATTTGCCCGTACCAGGGAGTGTAAATTGCCCGAACCCTGATGTCCCGTCAGGCGGGCGATATAGACACCGTCCTCTTCACGAACTTCGCCGCGCAGATAGCTCTCGCGCCCATCGGAATCGATCTGCTCTTCACTGCGCACACGCACTGTCTGCCTGCGCTCCTCCGTTGTGCCGCGTAGGCGTCCAAGGACCGGCCGGACAAAAACCTCAAACCCTATGAATGCCGAGACCGGGTTTCCCGGCAGGCCTATGAATGGGATCTCTCCATAATCTCCGAATGCCAGTGGCTTCCCGGGGCGCATATTCACACGCCAGAAATCCATCTTGCCATTTGCTTCGAGAACTTCTTTCACGAAATCAAACGCGCCCACGCTTACTCCGGCCGACGAAACGATGAGGTCCACTTCTTGTTCGACCGCGATTTCGAATAAGTCTCTTACCGAGTCATGATTATCCCTGGCAACGCCCAGGTGGATCACATCTGCGCCTGCATCTTCGGCAAGGGCAGCCAGCGTGTACGAGTTCGAATCCCGGATCTTTCCAGCCTCCAGCGGGGCTTCCACCGGGAGCAGCTCATCGCCCGAAGAGAACAACGCAATGCGCGGCTTGCGGTACACGGTCACACTGCCAATCCCGAGCATGGCGAGAAGGCCAAGATCCTGTGGTTTCAGAATGCGGCCTTTGTGCAGCACGACTTGTCCCGCACGGAGATCGGTACCACGGGCGCGTATGTAATCGCCGGGTTGGGCGGACTTGAAGATCTGGACTCGATCCGGTGCAGGTGCTCCAGTGTCGCGATCCTGAAAGTCCGTGTCCTCCACCGGGATGACGGCATCCGCACCGGCAGGTAGCTGCGCGCCCGTCATAATGCGCGCGGCTTCACCCTCCCCGAGAGAAATGACCGGGTGAGAGCCCGCCGGTATATCGGCGACCACGCGCAGGCTGCGCGGCGAGGCGGCACCGGCCTCTGCAACATCTGCCGCACGGACCGCAAACCCGTCCATCGAAGAGTTGTCGAAGAGGGGCAGATCATCGGGTGCGGCGATATCCTGTGCAAGCACGCGCTTTGTACACTCGACCAGTGGCAGAGTCTGGGTTGTAACTGGCTGAAAGTGGGAAAGAATGCGCTCACGCGCTTCGTCTACGCCGAGCAGCGACATGTTTGCCTCATAGCGGCGAGATTATACCCTAGCCCTCCCGCCCTGCATACGACAGTTGGATTCGGGCTTTTGTGTATGGATTGATATTGGTTTTGCTGAGTTGGGTTATCCTGGCTTCGTGCGCTGCGCTTCCACCACGTTCGGCAGGCTTTCAATCCGTGTGAGCACGCGGCTGAGCTGAGCCAGATCGCGAACC
>DASTFG010000358.1:0-2754 GCA_035708785.1 Anaerolineales bacterium | reverse complement strand
CGCAGCATGAACCTGAGGATCATAAAAGGATTGAGTGTCCGGCGATAGCGCTTGCCGAGGTGGTCATAATCCGCACGTGCTCTGATGGGATCTTCATCCAAGGTCACTCGGCCGGTCAGGGTAATATACGTGTATCCTTTTTCCACACAGACGGATATTCGATTGTCACGCTTCAGATGCTTGTGCTTCAGGCTGCCACGTGGCGTGCTGAGCAATAATTCGTCACCGTTCAACTGGTACCACATGACGGTCTGGTGCGGCATTCCATCGGACGAAATCGTAGAGACCACTGCAAAGTGTACGCCTGTGAGAAAAGAACGCTGGTTGTCTGTGATTAACATGCGTCCCTGTTCCACCATTTGATCAAGCCATCACGATGTCTCGGCGCTCACCGGATTCTTCAAGGCGCCCAGCCCTTCGATCTCTACGACCACCTCGTCGCCGTTCTTCAATTCGCCCACGCCCGCAGGCGTCCCGGTAAAGATCAGGTCGCCCGGCTCGAGCGTCATCACGGATGAGATGTAGGCGATCAGTGTGCCGACGTTGAAGACCATGTCCCGTGTCGAGGCCATCTGGCGCATCTGCCCGTTCACACGGCAGGTGACGACCGAATCGGCGGGGTCAAAGTCCGTATCGATCCACGGCCCAAAAGGGCAGAACGTGTCGAAGCCCTTGGCGCGCGTCCACTGGTCGTCGCTCCTTTGCAGGTCACGGGCGGTCACATCGTTGCCGATGGTATAGCCAAGGATGTATCTCTTCGCGTTCCCGGCCAGGATATGGCGTCCGCGTTTTCCGATGACAGCGACCAGCTCGGCCTCATGCTCCACCTGCGTGGACTGGGTGGGGAGGACAATCGTATCGTTGGGGTTGATGACGGAAGAAGGCGGCTTCAGGAAGATGAGCGGGACCTTGGGTACTTCGTTGCCCAGCTCCCTGGCGTGCTCGATGTAGTTTCTTCCTACACAGATGATCTTGCCCGGCTCGGTGGGCGCCAGCAGCTTCACGTCCGCGAGCGGCATTTCGGCCTCCTTGCGGCGGTAGCGCCCAAAGACATTCCCGCCGATCTCGCCAACTTTGTCCCCCAGCAGCCATCCGTACTTCGGCTTTTTCCCATCCATCTCATAGCGAACAATGCGCATGGTGCCTCCATGTCCTTCGAAGGTTTCTCGCGGGAAGTGTAGCACAATTCCGGAAAGATAAAAGGCAATTGCGGTATAATGCACACGCTGATGCGTGCGGGCGCTTAGCTCAGTTGGTTAGAGCGTCTCTCTTACACAGAGAAGGTCAGGGGTTCGAGTCCCTTAGCGCCCACAAGAGTCCCGAGGCTTCGGGGCTTTTTTGTTTCCCCAGAGGGCACCTATAGAAGGTGGAGGCGTTCCATATCCAAGGAGTATTAAGAGTGAGTACAGAAGTATCGTAAAATAAATACGAACGATGGCGAAAATGGCGCTCCAAAATCGAGGACTCCCTCTAACCCGCTCTTCGCCAGGCGTTAAACACCTGGAGATGCCTATGCACGTTCTTTTCAATTTTATTGTCTTGGGAGGAATTTTCCTCAGTGTGGGATGCCAGCCTAATATCGTCGATCTCCAAGCGACTCCCGAGCTTCCGCCCGGCGCGGCCGCCACAGCCTCCGCTACTTCCGAGCCTGCCTCGACATCCCAAGGAGATATCCAGATGACATCGTCTGCCCCAACCCCATCTGACCCCGCTCTGCAAGGCTTGATCGAGATGGCCAGGGCAGACCTGGCTCAGCGATTGTCGCTCCGTCCGACAGAAATCAGTTTCGCTGAGGCGACAGCGGTCGAGTGGTCCGATTCCAGCTTAGGCTGCCCGCAGCCGGACATGGCATATCTGCAGGTGATCACGCCTGGCTACCGCATCCTGCTGGAAGCCGGAGGGCAGGCGTATGCCTATCACGCAGACCGGGGCACGCGCGTGATTTATTGCGAGGAGGCGATCCCGCCCGGCCTTCCAAAGCCATAAGGCCGAAAGATATTATTCGAATACAGCTGGTTAAAAGGCAAAGGCTGGCAAGTTGCCCTGCCAGCCTTTATTGATTCCTTATGTAAAGGGAATCTTGGCTCTAACCTAAAGGCCTTTCGGTCACTGAAGTTATCTGCCCTGAAATTCTACGGCGTGACGACGCTCTGCACGATCACATTATTGAAGCCGATCAGGACGTTTGCATCGGTAATTACCTGAACGTTGCCGAGCAATACGCGTCCGGCCGCCGGAGCAGCGTTCGCCGTCACAGTTCCGGGCACGGTCCACATCGTTCCGGCTGGACGCAGTGCATCCGCATCGGTCACACTGACAGAGCCGAAGGCAGGATTGGCAAACACATCGACGTAGTTATACGTCGTAGTGCCTGCCGGGACCGAGAAGCCATCGACGAGGATTGTCCAGGTACCCGCCACCGGGTTGGCAATCGTTACTGACTCTTCTGAGTCACCATCGGCACTCTGCCCAGCCAAGGTCCCGTTAGGTCGGAAGACAAATAAGTCGAGGTCGGCTGCCGGGTCAGACGGGCTACCAATCGTCGCGCGCAGCGAGGTGGCACCAGCCGGGACTGTGACCTCAAAGATCTGGAACGCATGATGAGCAATGGTTGGTGTATCAAGGAACGCACTCCCCAGGGCGGTTCCCTGCGCACGGCCGGTGAACGCGCCGAACAGGTTGGTGATGGTATAGGAGCGCGCCACCGGTATGCCGATCGTGGCCGTCGGGATGATGTCGGGGTTCGGCGCGACC
>DASTFG010000357.1:0-4841 GCA_035708785.1 Anaerolineales bacterium | reverse complement strand
GGGGTGCAAGAAGTCCCGAGTTCAAATCTCGGCGCCCCGACAGAGAAAGACTCCGATGTGGAGTCTTTTTTCTTCCCGGTCAGCGCGTGTCCCGAGTTCAAATCCCCTCCGCTACGCTTCGGGGACTGCTTCGCTGGTCTCGGCGCCCCGACAGAGAAAGACTCCCATGTGGAGTCTTTTTTGTTCCTAATCGCGCGTGTCCCTAGTTCAAATCCCCTCCGCTGCGCCTCGGGGACTGCTTCGCCGGTCCCGGCGCCCTGGCAAAAAGACTCCTGCGCAGAGCCTTTTTGATTCCGATAACGCGTGGCGCTGATATTCATGGGCGTTGGAGGCATTCACTTTAAGCGCTTATTCTTAATCCACTGTGATAAATTTGCTTGCAATCCCTCTCCCCTTCGATTATCCTTACACCCGGGAGTGGTTAGGTCCCGGTGGGCTTCCTGGTCTTCAAAACCTGTGGCGGGTCGCGTTGCGGGCCGCGGTGGGTTCGACTCCCATCCACTCCCGCCTACAGACAGTAAGACTCTAAAGGTTTCTCTTGCAGAACTGTTTAAACCGATTAATGAAAAAACCTTTAGGGTCTGCTTATATACAAGGTGAATTATGTCTCTTCCTGAGTTCGATCTGCTTACACATCATGTCTCTCGGATCTTTCGCGTGGAGGATGTCACGGCCGGCAGCCCCAATGAATGGATCGCGCGCTATCGCGGCTATCTGTTGAGTGAAGATAGCGCCAGCGCCTATGATCAGTTGGCGGGCGTGCTCCGTCCGTACAATGTCACTCCACTTTTCCGGAAGGATAAGGATGGCAAGCAGGTCATCTTTTTAATCCGCACGCCAATTGCTCCCCGCCCCCGGGCGAGGTGGCTTGTCAACCTTCTCCTGTTCATCCTGACCGTGTTGAGTGTCATGCTGATGGGCGCGGACGTGCCTCCTGAAGCGATCCCGGCCGGCGGTGTCACACTTCCCCTGCTCTTTCGCTATCTCTGGACAGGCTGGCCGTTTGCGCTGAGCATGCTGGGCATCTTGTTTGCGCACGAGATGGGACATTACATTGCCTGCCGTTATTACAAGGTCCCGGCAACATTGCCTTACTTCCTGCCTGCCCCTCTTCTGAGCCCGTTGGGGACACTGGGTGCGTTCATCATAATGCGGGGAATCCCAAAAAACAAACGGATCTTATTCGATGTCGGCGTGGCAGGCCCCATTGCCGGCCTGATCATTGCCATCCCTGTGCTGTTTATTGGACTATATCTTTCGCCTCTCGGGCCCATCGACCCCGCCTCCTCAGGGAGCGGATTTCTGGAAGGCAACTCACTGTTCTATCTTTTTTCCAAATACGTGGTGTTCGGCCGGTTGCTTCCCGACCCGGTCAGCATGGGCGAGCTTTCCCCGGCTCTCTACTGGCTGCAATATTTCTTCACCGCGCAGCCGATCCCGTTTCACGGGATCGACGTGCAGCTCCACTCCGTGGCGCTGGCGGGTTGGGCGGGACTGCTCGTCACGGCGCTCAACCTCATTCCGGTGGGAACGCTGGACGGCGGGCATGTGGCCTATGGCCTGTTCGGCGAAAAGGCACGGCGAATCTTCCCGGTCGCGATTGGGGTGCTGGTCGCGTTCAGCATCTTGCCCTCCTTGCTGACGTTCTCTGCCAGCGCGGTGAACTTTAGCTGGCTGTTGTGGGTCATGATCCTGTTCTGGCTCGGCAACGTCCGTGCGCAGCCGCTCGACGACATCACGCCCCTCGACTCGCCCCGCCGCGCGCTGGGAGTCTTCATGCTGATCGTTTTTGTCCTGCTCTTTACACCGATTCCCATGGTTGCCTATTAATGCAGGCCTCACCAAGGTTCTGGCTTCTTTTTCTTTTCCTCTCTTTCCTGGCTGCGTGTACATCCAGAGTGCCCTCACCCGATTTGGGTACGCGTACCCCACGTCCGGCCGCGACGGAAGAGGCGTCAGAAGCGGATACGCCCACGCCCGCGGTCAGCCAGCTCGACGTCGAGGCCGAGGCGCTGCGCGGTGTCCAGGTCAAGGCCTGGCATCCGTGGTTTGGCGCACAGGCCAGCTTGTTCGAGTCGCAGGCCGCCCATTTCAATACCGAGAATGAGTGGGGCATCGTCGTCGACGCGGAAAGTAAAGGCAATTACAGCGAGTTGTTTCTCCAAACTGACGCCGCGCTCGAAGGCTCCGATTTTCCACAAATCATCGTCGCGCTTCCCGAGCACGCTCTTGTCTGGCGGGAACATATCGTCGACCTCAATGCCTACGTGAGTGATCCTGTCTATGGCTTGAGCTCATCGGAAGTGGAGGATTTCTACTCGCCAGTCTGGGCACAGGATGAAGTGGATGGGATCCGCCTGGGCGTTCCCGCGCAGCGGACGGCCCGCCTGCTCCTCTACAACCAGAGCTGGGCGCGCGAGCTTGGGTTCGATTCGCCGCCGGTGACCTCTGCGGAATTCGAGCAGCAGGCCTGCGCGGCCCATCGAGCTCTCGGAGAAGATGATAACCCGGACAACGACGCGCTCGGCGGCTGGCTGATCGACACAGACCCGATGACACCTCTTTCGTGGATGATCGCGTTCGGCGGCGGCGCACAGGAGGAGGGCGGCTATCGCTTTCTGGCGCCCGGCAACGTCGCCGCGTTCCGGTATGTCAAGACGCTGCAGCAAAAGAGTTGTGCCTGGGTCGCCTCCGCCCAGCTCGGACCGTTCGACCGTTTTGCTGCGCGCCAGGCGCTCTTTGCAACGGTCAGTCTGGAAGACTTGCCTGACCAGGCCCGGGCATTTTCGGCTGCGGCGAACCGAGATGAGTGGACCGTGCTGGCATTCCCCGGCGAGGAGCGCGACGCCGTCGTCCTCTATGGCTCATCATTCATGATGTTCGAATCCGATGACGTCACCCAGCTCGCTTCCTGGTTATTCATGCGCTGGATGCTTTCTGCGGACAACCAGGCGCGCTGGGTGCAGAGCACCGGGTTGTTCCCACTACGTGAGTCTGCACTCGACCAGCTCGCGGAGTATTCGGCGAGTCACCCGCAGTGGGCGGAGGCCGTCAGATTGCTCCCCCAGGCTGAAACCACACCCCAACTGGCCTCGTGGCGGGTCGTGCGCGTGATGCTGGGCGATGGGTTTCGAGACATGTTCGATACGATCCGCCATCCCGACCTGACCGAGGGGCAGGTGCCCCTCATCTTAAGGCAAATGGATGAAACCGCGGAAGACTTAAGTCAACAGTAATTGTGATTTTTGTGTATGTATCTTAGAGGTGCGGGGTTCGGTCCGACAATCTAATTTTTTCGGAGGAAACGATGGAATACACTCAACTTGGCCGGACGGGTCTCAAGGTATCGCGTCTATGCCTTGGCACGATGAACTTCGGTCCAAAGACGACGGAAGAAGATTCATTTGCCATTATGGATCAGGCGCATGAGCTTGGTATCAATTTCTTCGATACGGCCAACACCTATGGCTGGAAAAAAGGGGAGGGCTGGACCGAGCAGATCCTCGGCCGCTGGTTTGCGCAGGGCGGGGGCAGGCGCGAGAAGACGGTCCTCGCGACCAAAGTCTACGGCCGCATGGGAGATTGGCCCAACCACTCCCGGCTCTCGGCGTTGAACATCCGCCAGGCTGCCGAAGGCTCGCTGAGGCGGCTGCAGACAGACCACATCGATCTCTACCAGATGCACCACGTGGACCGCAATACGCCGTGGGAGGAAATCTGGCAGGCCATGGAAGTGCTCGTCCAGCAAGGCAAAGTCATCTATGTGGGGTCCTCCAACTTTGCGGGCTGGCATATTGCCCAGGCGAATGAGATCGCCAAATCCCGTCACTTTTTGGGACTGGTGAGCGAGCAGGCGAAATACAATCTGGCAGTTCGTGCTGCAGAAATGGAAGTGATTCCTGCCTGCCGTGCATATGGCATGGGATTGATCCCCTGGAGCCCGCTGGCGAGTGGGATGCTGGCCGGTGTACAGGGCAAGGAGGAGGCAGGCCGCCGGGCAGAGGAGGGGGTTTCGAAGGAAATCGAGAAGCATGCAGCCCAAGTGAGCCGGTACGAGGAATTCTGCGAGCAGATAGGGGAAAAGCCCGCGGATGTCGCCCTCGCCTGGCTGCTGGCGAATCCGGTTGTCACCGCGCCGATCGTCGGTCCGCGCAAGATGGAGCAGCTGACGGGCAGCCTGCGGGCACTTGAGATAAAATTCAGCCAGGCCGATCTGGAGAAACTGGACGAAATCTGGCCCGGCCCGGGCGGCGAATCGCCTGAGGCTTTTGCCTGGTGATTTGCGTAGATATTAATATATTGGTGTCCGAGCACAATGATGCAGGGCGGGATGACATCCCGCTCCGCGAGACGATGAACGAGAGGTAGTTTTAATGTCCGAATCGCATTACCGCGCAAGGCAGGTCAGCGCAAAGACTCAGGAAGTGATCGAATACGATCACAACGAGGCTCTGCCCGGCAAGCCCCTGCATATCCTCATCCCTGGCGGGCTGGTGGCGCTGGCTTCGCTGGGCGTGATCATCTATGTTGTTTATCTTACCTGGTTTGCTGAACAGCTCAGTCAGGGGACGGGTCTGCTCCTGGTGGGTTTGCTGGCTCCGTTCTATATCGGCGGGGTGTTCCTGTTCAGTTATGGCTATGAGCTGTATAACGTCCCGCGTGCGATCCGGTTGACGGCGATCATCGTCTTTTTGACCTTCGCAGCGGTGGTCATTGTCGCTGTCCTGTTTTTTGTGCTGGCTGCGGGCGGGAAGGGACTGGCCGAGTCTTCTTCCAGCAAGAAATCCTCGGGGAAATCGAAGGTAAAACCGAGAAGCATGCCGTCTTCTTCCGGTGGCTCC
>DASTFG010000356.1:0-3737 GCA_035708785.1 Anaerolineales bacterium | reverse complement strand
GAACAGGCGAAATCGGGGCAGGTCGCCGTCGGCGGTTGCCTGCACCCCCTGCGCCCCTTGGGCGTAACCCAGGCGATAACCGGTGTAGCCAACTGCAGCGAATACCCCGAGTACCAGAATTGCAGCAAGAAGAGTGAGAAGCACTTTTTTCATCTTTGGTCTCCTTCAGAGTGTGAATCCAACGTTAGCACAACCGTGTGAAGACACGCTGGAAAAACTGTGTGGAAATTATCAAGATTTGTGATGCAGTTTAATCACACGATTGGCTCGATTCACTCAAGCCTTCGGGACGTTTTGCGCAATCTGATCATGACCTTCAAGCCTTTTCCTGTTTCACTCTCAGCCGAGACCTGCCCGCCGTGCGCCTGGACAATCGACTTCGCGATGGCCAACCCCAGCCCCGAGCCGCCGTCCTCCCGCTGGCGGGATGCGTCCGCGCGATAGAAGCGCTCGAAGATCCGCTCGAGGTCTTCTGCCTTTAGGCCTGGTCCGCTGTCCTGTACGGCAAGTTCGATCCGGTCACTTACCTCTCTTGCAGAAAGGATAATAGTCCCGCCTTCAGGCGTATGGCGCAGGGCATTGTCCAAGATGTTGGTGAGGACCTGCGTCATTCGACCGGGATCGACCTCGATAGCGGGAAGCGGGGCGGGGATGTCCACGTCCAGCGTGATGTCCTTACGCTGGGTCTGAACCTGATAGAGTGAAGCGACCTCCTGAAGGAGCTGCTCGGGCTGGATGGCCTGGAGCGAGATCGATAGCTCACCCGCATCCGCAAGGGACAACGTCCGCAAGTCATTCACCAGATGTTCTAGGCGCGTTGCTTCCTCGCGAATGATCTCGAAGTTTTCGCGGGTCGGCGGCAGGACACCATCATGCACGGCCTCCGCATGACCGAGGATCAGACTCAGCGGCGTGCGCAGCTCGTGGGCGATATCGGCGGTCATTTGTTTGCGTGCATTGATGGACCGCGAGAGCTCGCTGCTCATTTTGTTGAAGGCCTGGGCAAGCTCGCCGAGCTCATCATCCGAACGGACGGGTACCTGTTGAGAAAGATCACCCTCCGAAACCGCGTGTGTGGCCTGCGTCAGCTCGCGGATCGGACGCGTCAGCGTGCGTGAGAGGAAAACACCGAGCAGCAAAGCGATGACAGCCCCGACCAGCGCGCCATACAAGAGCGTCCGGTTGATCCGATCGATAAACACCACTTCGCGTGCGTCCCCCTCAAAAGGCACACGCACAGGAACCAGGAGACCGATCACCTGCTCATCTTCCGTAATGGGGATGCCCAGCGCAAGATCGGACCTCGAAACTTGCTCACCGATTCTATAGCGTCCATTTGGGATGATGACCCTTCCGGCCTCATCTGCCAGGATGAAAGGCGGCCTCATGCGGCTTGGATCCGGTCCGCCGCCATGCTGTTGAGGTCCTCTGTTCCGAAAAAAAATCCTCTCTGCGCCGGTCCAGGAACCGTTTTCACGATGGTAAGTGGAAAGGACCGCGATGAGCTGGCTCTGGTCCCGGTCGGAGAGGAACCTGATGAACTCTGCCCTCGTATTCCAGCGCGCGGTCAGGAAAATAATGGCAACGCTGATGGTGCCGATGCTCAGGAAGGCAATGATCAATTTGGTAGAGATGGAACGCATGCCCTCATTCCCTCCTGAAGCGGTAGCCCACTCCATATACCGTCTCGATATATTGAGGTGCGCGCGGCTCGGGCTCTATCTTGCCGCGCAGGTTCTTGATGTGTGTGTCAATCGTGCGCTCGTAGCCTTCATAGCGCACGCCCTGAATAATGTCCAGAAGATCCAACCGTGAATAGACTCGCCCGGGCGAGGTCATCAGCGCCGTCAGGATGTCGAACTCGGAGGGGGTCAGGTCGATAAATTGCTGCGCGACTTTGACTGTACGGCTGTCGCGATCCAGGATAATGTCCGCGGCTTTCAGGACTTTGGCGGAGGGCTGTGATTCTCCGGCCCGCCGCAGGACGGCGCGGACGCGCGCCACCAGTTCACGCGGGCGGAATGGCTTGGTCATATAATCGTCCGCGCCGATTTCCAGTCCGATCACTTTTTCTTCATCGTCTACCCGCGCCGTCAACAGAATGATCGGCGTGTTGTGATCGGCGCGGTGCTTGCGCATGAACTCGTAGCCATCCATCTCGGGCATCATCACGTCCAGGACGATCAGATCCGGTTTTTCGCGGCGCGCGACCGCCAGCGCATCCTTGCCGTTATGCGCGCTGACTACACGGTAGCCTTCCTGTGTCAGATAACTTTCGACCAGGGAGACCAGCCGCTTTTCATCGTCCACGACCATGATGGTTTTTGACATCGTCACCTTTTTCGAATCAGTATACTAACTATAGTCGCCGAATGTAAAGATCACATCGGGGAAGTATGAAGATATTGTGTGGTTTTAGAGGGCCCGAAAGGATTGTTGATCGCTTCTTCACTGCAGGGATCGGAGGCGAGGAGAAATTGGATAAAACGGGATTTGACATTTGTGAGTTTTCTCATTAAAATTGTGCATAATCCCACAATTAAGACCAGGGTTATCTGATTTGCGGCAGCAAACCGGTTTTTTTTATGAAGCCTTGATAGTGAACTATTTATACTTTACAATTGCAAGGTTCCGCGTACAGCCGAGGAGTCATTCATCAGTTTCATGCTTTATGAAAACCGCGGCAGATTGCGAGTGCACGTATCCCAGTGAGGTGAGATCAACATGAATGAGAAGCACATCCAGCAGGTACTCGAAATAGAGAAGCAGGCCCAGGAGGTTCAGGAGAAGGCACAGCGCGAGGCGCAGGAATTACCGAGATTGGCCGAACAGGAAGCACAGGCGTTAATCGAAAAAGCAAAAGCAGAGGCCCAGGAGGAAGCGCGCAGGATCATTGCCGAGGCCCAGGCCGAAGATGAAGCAAAGGAAGTTCTGGCGGAGCTGGAACGCAGGAAGAGTGAGATCGAGGCCAAAGCGAATGCCAACCTGGACAAAGCTGTGGCCTATGTTTTAGAACGCGTCATTGGCAGGGCTTAATCTATGGCCAGTGGCGGCGTTACGGGCTATGCAGCAATCAGCGCGCGTGTCAGGGCGATGTATTCCGATTTGCTCACGCCGCAAGACATGCTCCGGCTAAATGATTCACCCGATTTTCCGGCCCTGTTTAGTGCGCTCAAGACGACGGCGTATGGGCCTTATCTGGAGGGATTGAAGGATAAGGAAATCACCCCCAAACAGGTAATCAACCAGGTGAAAAAAAAGCTAGCGGCTTCGTATTACAGCGTCATTCAAATGGCGCCGGAGAATGCGCGTCCGCTGCTTAAACAGCTATATCGTTATTATGAACTCGGTAACCTGAAAGCGGTGCTGCGCGCCCTGGTCACGGTTCCAACCTGGGACACTGCAGAAACAGCCCTCTGGGATCGAGTGCGAGATGTCCTCTTCCCTATGGGAACAGCCTCTGTCTTACCTGCCCAGGCGATGATCGAATCTGGCAGCGTCGCTACGGCCGTGGATTTATTACAAGGTACGCCCTACGAAGAAGCGCTCTCTTTCGCGATGAGACGATACTCGGCAGAACAAAACCTCTTTCCGCTTGAGATTGCGCTGGATCTGAGTTACTGGCGTCGTCTGTGGGCGGAGGCGAAAAGACTGACCGGCAAGGATCGGGAGCAAAGCACAAAAATCATCGGCTCGTTCCTGGATATGAATAATTTGATGTGGGCGATCCGCTACAG
>DASTFG010000355.1:0-5500 GCA_035708785.1 Anaerolineales bacterium | reverse complement strand
GCTTCCGCAGCCTGCGCAAACGGCACAAAAGCCTTCTCGCCATTGAGAATGTATTCCTCACCTTTACGCACGGCGGTTGTCTTGAGGGCGAGCGGGTCGAAGTCCAGGGCATACTCGATCAACGCGGCAGTATACGGACTCCACTCGGCTTCGATCACCTTCGGTAGATACGTCTGCTTTTGCTCTTCACTACCTGACAGCAGGACCGGGATCGCGAATAATGCTGGTGCCATCACCGCAAATGTACCGGCCAGGTCGCCAAACGCCATCTCTTCGAGGGCCAGTGCGCTCGTCACGGCGCTCCGCTCACCAAAGCCGCCATAGGTCTCAGGGATCGAGGCTTGCAGCAGGCCGAGCTCCCAGCCTTTACTGACAAGTTTCCCGGACAGCTCACCGCCCTCCTCAGCTTCCCGCGCGGCGGTACGCAGATCGTTGGCTGCATACTTTCCCACCGCCTCGACAAGCATCTGTTGTTCTTCGGTTGGATCAAATGAATACATGAGCCCTCTCTTTCGGTAGAATCTCGGAATCGGCAATTTCACGCAGACGACGGTAACGCGCAGGTTCCCCCGCTGCCACTTCGCCGGGGTTCGTGATCTCGATCATGCCATGCTCATAGAGATATTCCACATAGGCCCCCATCTTCTCGATGATCAGCAGGGCATTGTATCCGCCCATCTCTCCATAGACAGCCTCGCTGGTCTCCGCGATCGTGAGCGGTTTTTCCAGCGCCTCCAACGCCCTGCTCATCCGGCGCAGGATATTCTGTTTGGTCGATCCGACCACCCCGGGAAGATCGGTGATCACATCATCGTGCCCGTTGAAGATCAGGTGCGCGTCCCTGGCCCAGCGTTGAAAATGGAACAGGGATTCAAGGTAATGGTCCAGCCCGCTATATGGCTGGATCGATTCGGGAGCCAGGTGAGGTGTCACACTTTCCACGACCATGTCGCCGCAGAAGACCACATCGTCCAAACGGATGGCGACGTGACCGGGACAATGGCCCGGCAGATGGATCATCTCGAACGGGCCGACGTGCATATCCGCGGCTTCGTAGGTGAAATCCACAGGCACGGACTGATAGATGGCCTTCGTGAAACGATAGATGCTGAGGAGCTGCTCGCGCGTCTCTTCGTCGAGACCGGCGTCGGCAAGGAAGGAAGCAAGACGGCGGCTGATCAATGCCACGCGCGCTTCATGATGCGAGACCGTTTGCAGATCGAGCTCGTGGACGCCGACCTGTGCGCTGGTTAGCGCTTTTAGCAGAGAGAGCCCGCCGTAGTGGTCGATGTGAGCATGCGTTAACAGGATGTGAGTGAGATCCGAGGGTTTGACTCCCACCTGCTGCAGTCCGACCAGCAAATGTGCGTGAGATGTTTCGGTCCCCGAGCCGCAATCGATCAGGATGCGGAAATCATCTTGTTCGACCAGATAGAGATACGCCGGGAAGTTTGGGAATGCTTCGAGCGGGATGCGATGGATCGCTGCCCCCCGGGAAGTCTCAAATCTCGTAACAGCTTCTTTTACAGTCATTTCCGCAGCAGTCCATGTAACAGCAGGTTGGAATACTGGTCAGCGATTTCCTCGATCCCCAGCGGGCCATCCGGACGGTACCAGGTGATGGTCCAGTTCATGATGCCAAGCAGCGCCCGGGCGGCCAGCGCGGGATCATCGCATGAAAACACTCTTGCCTTGACACCTTCAGAAAGCACATCCCGCCACAATGCTTCGAACCTGTCGCGGTTCGGCACGTGGCGGGCATGCTGTCTGCGCTCTAGCGAGCGGTGCTCGAAGAGCAGGACGGCTGAAAGGTCCGGGTTTTCGGCCAGGATCTGCAGATAGGCGCGGATCATCTGGCGTAACTTCTCGTCGGCGGAGATAGATTGTGTGCAGATCTCCGAGATGCGCTCGAGCAGCAATTCGAGCGCCCGGTCCAGCAGCGCGAGCAGGATCTCCTGCTTGGAAGAGACATGGTGATAGAGGCTCGCCTTCTGGAGTTTCACGGCGCCGGCGATATCCGCCATCGAAGCGCCGTGAAAGCCCTTCTGGCGAAAGACCTGTGCAGCGGCTTCAAGAATATCTTCTCGGGTCATATATTCTCCCTACCGAACGGTCGGTAGCGTCATCATAACCGCGAACAGGATGGATGTCAAGAAACCTGCGGAGTCTCCTGTTCCGGGTGAAACAGATTCATCCCGATCTCGTTAACATTAACAAATGTTTTATAGACTTTCCTATCTAAAACTGCTATAATCAAAATATGGTATCACCTGAAACCACATCTGAAGCTGTTCCAACTCCCCGTTCTGAAGATTACAACAAACCCAGTGAGCAAGAGCAAAAGTCGAGACGAATCCTGATCGCGGTGATAGCCGGCGTCGTCATCCTCTTAGCCCTCCTTATTCTTGCCATCATCCTATTGATGCAGCCGACGACTCCCACGGACCGCATTCGCGATGTCTTTATTATCGTCGTCGCGCTCGAGTCGCTGGTCATTGGCGCTGCCCTGATCGTCCTGATCGTCCAACTGGCAAGCCTCATCAACCTTCTTCAAAACGAAATACGCCCCATCCTGCATGCCACGAATGAAACCGTCAACACCCTGCGCGGCACGGCAGAGTTCCTGGGAGAGAACGCGGTCGAACCGGTCATCAAAGTCAGCGGGTATCTGGCCGGTTTCTATCGTATGTTAGAATTGATGGGCGTTAAGAAGAAATAAGAAGAAATAACAATAATAACCATAAGGAGGTTACTATGTCTGATCGTGATGAATTTGGGGCCTTTCTGGTAGGCTTCATCGTCGGAGGCCTTTCCGGAGCTGTCGTGGCGCTTCTATTTGCCCCTCAGTCCGGTGAAGAGACCCGCGCCTTGATCAAGGATAAGTCGATCGAGCTGCGCGACCGGGCCCAGCAGAGCGCGGAAGAAGCACTCGCCCGCGCCGAAGCCGCTGCAGCGGAAGCCCGCGCCCGGGCAGACGATCTGGCGCGCCAGCTGCGCGAACGCGGCCATGAAGTGGTCGAAGATGTCCGCGAGCGCGGCAAGGAAGCGGTGGAAGCTGTCCGCAGCCGCACGATGAAGAAGTCCGACGAAACATCGACTTCCACACCCACATCCACCGCGGGGTAAGAGCAATTCAATGAAGCAAGGGTTTGGTGGCGCTGCGGCGCCACCAAACCCTTATTTTTATTTGTGAAGTCGATCCTGCGGATCTTTTTCCGCCTGCTCTATCACCAGTTCGCTTTCACCTACGACCTGGTCGCCGCGGCCGTCTCCCTCAACCGCTGGAAGGACTGGGTGATGAGCGTGGTCCCATTTATCGAGGGGGAGCGGGTTCTCGAGATCGGCCACGGGCCCGGACATTTACAGCGGGTTCTTCTCGGCTTAGGCCCGGTCGTCGTGGGGATCGACGAATCGGCCCAGATGGGCCGCCTGGCAAAGCGTAATCTCAGGCGGGGATCTGTTTCCTTAACAGCTTCAAGACAAAAGGCTCCCTCATCCCCGTTACATCAACCCCCTCAGCGTGCCTACACGCAGATCAGCCTGACCCGCGGGCTGGCCCAACAGCTCCCCTTCCCTGACAAATCATTTGACACGATCGTGGCAACCTTCCCCACCGAATACATCACGGATGTCGATACACTGATTGAGGTCAAGAGATGTTTGTCCCACGGAGGGAAGTTTGTCGTCCTGCCTGTCGCCTGGCCCCGCAGCCGCATCCTGGATTGGCTCTTCAAGATTACATCTCAGGCGCCGGCCGAGGCGCTCGAGATCGTGAAGTCCAGGCTCAGAGAGCCTTTCACCCGCGCGGGCTTTGAAGCCGAAGTCCGGTCGTTAGATGTACCCTCGGGAATCTTGCTGATCGTTGTGGCAAAGAACCCCTCGCGCTGAACGGATAGGAGCGCGCCTCAACTGCGTTCGCAGCACTCAACAGGAGAGCAAGAAGGCAGCGTAATAGAAATATTGTATAATGAATCCTGCAAGCGAAAAGGACTGTGAAATGTTAACTTCCTACATTCACGCGGCAATGCGTCTGGCAAAGTATGAAATCCTTGAGGATGGGACATATTATGGGGAAATTCCCGGCTTTCAGGGAGTATGGGCAAACGCCGATTCCCTGGACGCCTGCCGTGAAGAACTGCAAAGCGGACTGGAGGACTGGCTGATTTTAGGTCTGCGCATGGGACACCCGCTCCCGATTGTCGCGGGAATTAATCTTGTGCCTGCTGAGACAAAATAGTGCCAGCGTTTGCTCCAATAAAACGCAAAGATCTGATCCATGCCTTGAAACAGGCTGGGTTCGATGGTCCTTATGCAGGAGGGAAGCATGAGTTTATGGTCAAGGGGAATTTGCGTTTAACGCTCCCAAACCCACATCACGGGGAGATCGGCAAGGAATTACTTTCAAGAATTCTTAAGCAAGCAGGAATCTCACGTAGCGAATGGGAAAAATTATAGCCAGCAACGATTTTGGAAATGGCCGGATAATACAAACAACATGGAAAATGAAAAGCTAATCAATGGTCTTCTAGATAAATTGATTGAATTAGAATCAGATCCAGGGGAAATTCATCGCTGCCCTATCTGTGAAGGTGAACTTCATGTTTGGTTTTGAGCATTTAAAAGATTCGATGAAGATTTGTTCGGTGCAACAGTGGATTGCAAGTCTTGCAGCAAGCGAATGGCAGTAGATTATGCTGTACCGCCTTCATGGGTAAAAGGGGCTTAGAGACTGAATTGCTGGACCTCTTTACTTCAATATCTTAAACAAATTGCTGTAATCATCTGTCCACATTCTGATATTTGTGGAGTACCCGCTCAAATCAACTGCGCGCTCCTGGATCGCCGGTATCTCCAGCAGCGCGGGGTCGCGCGCCAGCAGGATCCAGTGCGAAGCGTAGCCGCCGTTTGTGTCACCGGGATAATCGACCCGCACCATATGCAGATCATAATACTGCGCCAGCTTCCAGAAGACGGGCTGAAGGTCGAGATGCAGATTGGTAATGTGCGCGGCGACAATTCCGTCCGGGGCGAGGTGTGCGAGATATAAGGCAAAGGCTTCCTTCGTCACCAGATGTACCGGGATGGAGTCGCTGCTGAAAGTGTCGAGCACGAGCACGTCGAAGTTTTGGGGATTGCCTTCGGCGAGCTCACGTTCGAGCGAGATGCGCGCGTCGCCGAGGGAGGTTGTTATATCTGCCTTGCTGTCACTCAGGAATGAGAAGCAATCCCCTTCTCCACTGGCAAGCTCGACGACGACGGGGTTGATCTCATACAGGCGATACTCATCGCCGGGTCGGGCATAGGCCGCGAGCGTGCCCACACCGAGACCCAGCAGGCCGACGCGCATACGCTCGCCATGTCCATATTTGGGATGCTCCCGGATCGCCAGCCCCGCGCCGGCCTCGGGGACATAATACGTCGTCGGCACATGACGCAGTTCAGGATCGATGAACTGCAGCCCATGGACCGTGACCCCATGCAGCATGATGAAAGCCCTGTG
>DASTFG010000354.1:0-5150 GCA_035708785.1 Anaerolineales bacterium | reverse complement strand
GAAGTGATGCAGGAGCGCCAGGTGACCATCGGGCGCGAGACGTTTCAGGTGCCGAACCCCTTCCTGGTGCTTGCCACCCAAAACCCTATCGAAACGGAGGGCACCTATGCCCTGCCCGAAGCGCAGGTGGATCGATTCATGCTCAAAGTCCTGGTCGATTACCCCACCTCGACCGAGGAGTTCGTCATCGTCGAACGCATGACGGGCATGCTACAGGCGGTGCAAAAAGTGCTGACCACCGACCAGCTGCTGAAGCTGCAAAAAGATGCCGACCGGGTATACGTCGACCCGGCGCTGATGGAATACGCGGTGCGGATGGCGACCGCCACACGCAAGCCGCAGGAGGTCGGCTTGAAGGAACTCGAGCGCTACATCATGTTCGGCGCGAGCCCGCGTGCCTCGATCAATCTGATCCTGACCGGACGGGCGCTGGCCTTCGTGCGTGGGCGCAATTACGCCCTGCCGCAGGATGTGCTGGATATGGCGCTGGATGTCATGAGACACCGCATTGTGTTATCGTATGAAGCCCTTTCCGACAACATCACCGGCGATGATGTCCTGAACCGGATCCTGGACCGCATTCCGATCCCCGTGGTGCCTTTGCATGAGCATACCGAGATCCGAAGCAACGCCTGAGAGAATCCTCCAGCGTCTGGACTGGCACGTCATCCGCCGTCTGGACGGTTTACTGCAAGGCGATTATCGCACGCTGTTCTACGGCTTCGGCGTGGACTTTGCCGATCTGCGCGAATATCAGCCCGAAGACGATATTCGTTATATCGATTGGAACGTGACCGCACGGATGAATACACCGTACGTGCGGCAGTATGTCGAAGACCGCGAGATCACCGGCTGGTTCCTGCTCGACATGAGCCCGTCGGTGGATTTCGGCGCCGTACACAATCAGAAGCGGACGGTGCTCATGAATTTTGTGACGGTGGTTGCGCGGCTGCTGACGCGCCACGGGAACCGGGTGGGGGCCATGATGTTTGGGGGCACGGGGACCTTTCAACACACAGTGCCCCCGCGGGGCGGGCGCTTGCAGGTCCTTCGTCTCATCAACGATATGCTCAAACAGCCCCGACTGCCTCAGGCGCCGTTCACGGATCTAAGACAGTTTCTGCAGGGGGCCTTGAATTCGATCAAGAGGCGCTCACTGGTGTTTGTCGTTTCCGATTTCATCAGCGCACCCGGCTGGGAAGCTCCATTGAGTCTGCTCAACCAGCGCCACGATGTGCTTGCCATTCGCCTGTGGGATCCGCGTGAGGTAGAACTCCCAGATATCGGGATCGTCGTCATGCAGGATGCCGAGACGGGCGAGCAGATCCATGTGGATACGCACGACCGAAAATTCCGGCAGCGGTTTTTCGATGCAGCGCAGAACCGCGAGCTGATGTTGAAACAGTCGTTCAAGCGTGCGGGTGTGGACATGCTCTCCCTCTCGACAGAGGAAGACATGGTGCGAGCCATCATACGTTTTGCGAAACAGCGTCAGGGACGCCGGAAATAGGCGAAGGTTTAGCATGTCATTCATCTGGCCCTCACTGCTTCTGCTGTTAGTCTGTGTCCCTGTGCTGGTCCTGCTTTATTATCGAATGCAGCAGCGCCGGCGCAGGTTTGCGGCGCGCTATGGGAGTCTTGGCCTCGTGCACGATGCCATGGGGAGCGGGCCCGGGTTGCGGCGTCATATTCCCGCGGGCATCTTCCTGGGTGGGCTCACCCTGCTGATGATCTCGCTTGCCCGACCTCAGGCCACGCTCAACCTTCCGCGGGTTGAGGGCACCATCATCCTGACGTTCGATGTCTCCGGCAGCATGGCAGCGGATGACATCGACCCGACACGCATCGAGGCGGCCAAGACGGCGGCGAGCGAGTTCGTGATGAACCAGCCGCCCGGGGTGAACATCGGGGTGGTCGCGTTCAGCGACGGCGGTTTATCGGTCCAGCCGCCATCGGCGGACAGGCAAGAGACGCTGGATACGATAGAGCGTCTCGTCCCGCGGCGCGGCACATCGGTCGGGAACGGTGTCCTGGTCGCCCTCAATACGATCGCGGTGGATGCCGGAGATCCGCCCCTCCTGAACACCGATAATCTCGCGGCGCCTCAAACGCCAGCAGTGGCGCCGCAAGGCTGGTATCCATCGGCCGTGATCGTCCTGCTCAGTGATGGGGAAAACAACGAGGATCCGGATCCGATTATGGCAGCGGACCTGGCCGCAGATCTGGGTGTCCGCATCTACACCGTAGGCGTTGGCAGTGTGGAGGGAGCGATCCTCGACATCGAAGGCTTCACCGTCCACTCGCAGCTCAATGAGCCCATGCTGCGCGAGATGTCGAGCATCACGGGCGGCGAGTATTACAACGCCGGGAATGAGGAAGAACTGCGTGGAATCTACAACGATTTGGAGCCCAGGTTGACGATCAAGCCGGAAGAAATAGAGATCACCTCTATCTTTGCAGGGATTGCCATTCTCGTTTTTTTGGCCGGCGGCGCGTTATCGCTTCTCTGGTTCGGGCGGGTGCTGTGAGCCGATGGTCGGTTTTGTGAGTACGCGAGGAGGCAGCAGATGAGTTTGCTATGGCCTGGATCCCTGATCCTGTTGGTTTTGATCCCGCTGGCTGTTGCGGTTTATATCTGGCTGCTCAGGCGACGACAGCGCTTTACGATCCGCTTCTCCAGCCTGTCATTGATGCGCGAGGCGGTAGCCAGGCAATCCTGGCTGCGGCGGCATCTGCCGTTCCTGCTGTTCCTGTTTGCGATTGCCAGCCTGGTGCTCGCGCTGGGACGGCCGGTGGCCACCGTACTCGTCCCCACGAATCGGGCCAGTATCATCATGGCGATTGATGTATCCCGGAGTATGTGCTCGAACGATATCCCGCCCAACCGGCTGGAGGCGGCCAAGGATGCAGCCCAGGCTTTCATCCAGAACCACCGTTCAGGCAGGCAGATCGGCCTGGTGGCCTTTGCCGGCTTTGCCGAATTGATCCAGCCTCCCACGGAGGATGTGCGGGCGCTCAACGCTGCGGTCGAAAGTCTGACGGAGGCCCGCCGGACGGCAATCGGCAGTGCGATCCTCCGGTCCCTGGATGCGATCGCCGAGGTGGATGACCGGGTTGCGCCGAGCGACCTCTCTCCCTCCTCGACCATCCAGCCGGCGGCTCCCGAGGAGGGGTTCGTGCCCCATATCATTGTTCTGCTTACGGACGGGGCAAGTAACGCGGGCCCCCATCCGCTGATCGCCGCGGAACAGGCTGTCGAGCGCGGGGTCCGTGTGTATACCATTGGGTTCGGTACGACTAATAATAATTCGGTCATGGATTGCGGCCCCTTCTTCCAGGGTGAGAACCCCTTCGGCGGGGGATTCGGCTTTGGCGGGGGGTTCCGGAGAGATATCGACGAGGTCACCCTGAAACAGATCGCAGAGATGACGGGCGGCGCCTATTACACCGCCACAAGCGCAAGTGAGCTGGAGAGCGTGTTCCAGAACCTGCCCACCTATCTCATTACCACCCGCGAGACCATCGAGATCAGTGTCTTCTTCGCGGCTTTCGCTGCGCTGATGATCGTCCTTGCCATGATCGTTTCGTTCCTGCGGCATCCGCTGCCCTGAACCTTGGCTCCAACATTCTGTCGATGCGCTTCGCGGTCTCGACCTCATAGTTAGGCTGTTCGCGAGAGGCAGGTCATGGATTGGTTATGGCCCGGCTGGCTTCTCCTGCTGGGGATCATCCCCTTGATCGTTGGCGGCTACATCTGGAGCTTGCGGCGGCGATTTACAGTCCGCTATTCCAGCTTGTCTTTGGTCCGGGAAGCCAAGCCTGGCGCCTCACTGCTGCGCAGGCATCTCCCGTTCATCCTGTTTGTGAGCGCGCTGGCCAGCCTGGCGGTCGCATTGGGGCGGCCGGTCATGCCCGTCGAAGTGCTTTCGGGCCGGACGACCCTGATGCTGACGCTGGATGTCTCCAGGAGCATGTGCCTACGGGATATCTGGCCGAACCGGCTGGAGGCCGCCAAGAAAGCTGCTCTGTCGTTTATTCATAGTCCGGTCATCGGGACCCAGGTCGGGGTGGTCGCTTCTGCAGGTTTTGCCGAGCTGGTGCAAGAGCCTACGACAGATTTGCACTCCCTGGAGACCGCGATCAAAAGCCTGACCAGTGGATCCCAGACGGCGATTGGGAGCGCGATCCTGAGATCGCTGGATGCGATCGCCGAAGTGGATGACAGAGTCGCACCCACAAAAGAGATCGGTACGCTGCCTGCCTCCTCAGTGTTGCCGCCATCTGAGCCGCCATCTTCGGATGGCAAGTATGTGCCTCATGTTATTATCCTGCTTACGGACGGGGCCAGTACGTCCGGCCCATCTGCTTTGAGCGCAGCGCAACAGGCTGCCGAACGCGGGGTCCGGATCTATCCAATCGGGTTTGGCACAAGGACCAGCGCAATCATGGACTGCTGGAATCTTTTCGATCATGTTCCTTTGGACAGCCCGGCCCTTGAGTCTCGGCCGGGGAGCGGAGGGTTCGGCAGCGAACCGGATGAAGCTACATTGAAACAGATTGCGGAAGTGACGGGTGGAAAATTCTATTCAGCGACGAGTGCCGCGGAGCTGCAAATGGTCTTTCAGGATCTTCACAGCTTTGTAACGCTGACAAATCAGACGATTGAAATAAGCGTATTCTTTGCGGCCCTGGGTGCCATGCTGGCGCTCACGGGCTGGATCCTATCGCTCTTCTGGCATCCTATCCTTTAAGAGAGTTTGAGCGCATCGTTATGATGCTTTCTCCAGGAGAATGCTGCCTGCGGTTTCCATCGCAAATCCGGGTATCTATCACGGTAATTCCTAATGAACATAAGAATTAAGGCTGTTCACAGGGGAAATAAAAATGGTTTTCCGGGTCGTCAATAGCAGGTAAGTCCGATCACGAGGAGAACATCACATGACCGAACCCAAAGTCACCGTCTATGGCGCGTACTGGTGCCCCGATTGCCGCCGCTCGAAGAAGTTCCTCGGTGAGCAATTCATTCCCTTTCGCTGGGTGGATATCGAGCAGGATATGGCAGGTGAAGCCTATGTGCTGGAAAAGAACAATGGCAAGCGCATTATCCCGTTGATCGAATTTCAAGATGGTTCGTTTCTTGTGGAGCCGAC
>DASTFG010000353.1:0-5156 GCA_035708785.1 Anaerolineales bacterium | reverse complement strand
ATGCGCGGTCAGCACCAGCTCGATCGAAAGCTGATCGAGCAAGGTCTGCATCTTCTTCGCGCCGACCCCTTCGTCCTTTAGCGCGGTCACCGCATCCGCGACGGACTCTTCGAGTGGGTCGGGGGAACGAAGGCCCTCGCGTTCGCGCAGCTGCTCGACGCGGTAATATTCCTCGGCAAGATTGACCAGATCGAAATATGTGGTGAACGCGGCAGAGACCCCGCGCGCCGCGTCGACTTCCAGCGCTGCGATCTCCGCCTCGAGCTGTTTCGCCGCTTCTACGCTTCCGCCGCGACGCTCCTTCGCGGCGGCACGGATGCGTTCCTCCGTGTCGAAGAGCTCGGGGGATTCGAGTTCTCCGATCACCTCCCCCAGGATATCGCCTAACAGATGGATCGCTGCAGAGAGCTCCATGGGAGAAGTATAACGGAAAATTCCTCCGCCAGAGCCATTCTCCCGCAGTTGAACTGCGGGGAAGTTATACCCGGCACAAGCGATTTCGAATGAATGCGCCGGCCACGCTGTATAATAAGCTGGACCCCAATCAGAATTATTTCATCGAAAGGAGCGCACTCATGTACCAAACGGATATGTATACAGGCGTGCTTGCAGAGACAATCCCATCCCCCGGTGCGGACGGAGAATGGATCAATGCCTACTTCGCGCGGCCGCTCGGAGCCGGTCCCTTCCCGGGGATGGTCCTGGCGCACCATATGCCTGGCTGGGATGAATGGTACCGCGAAGCGACGTACAAATTCGCCAGCCACGGGTACGTGACGATTACCCCCAACCTGTACTTCCGCGCCGGTCATGGAACGCCCGAAGATGTCGCCGCCAAGGTCCGCGCCGATGGCGGCATCCCCGACAACCGGGCCGTCGGCGACCTTGCCGGGGCGATGAAATACCTGCGTTCCCTGCCTTATCTCAACGGCAGAGTGGGGATCTTCGGTACGTGCTCAGGCGGAAGGCATGCCTACCTGGCGGCTTGCCGCGAATCCGGTTTTGATGCCGTCGTGGACTGCTGGGGTGGCGGGGTGGTGATGCCTCAGGGAGATCTCAATGAGAAACGCCCGGTCGCACCCATAGAATACACAAAGGATCTGGCCTGCCCGATCTTAGGACTCTTCGGCGAAGAGGACAGCCATCCCAGCCCCAAGCAGGTGGCGGAGCACGAAGAAGAACTCAAGAAACATGGAAAGCAGTATGCGTTCCATATGTATCCCGACGCCGGTCATGGCTTCTTTTACCACCATCGTCCCAACTACCGGCAGGCACAGGCAGTGGACGGCTGGCAGAAGGTCTTTGCGTTTTTGGAGAAACATTTAGCGGTCACTCCGTCCTGAGTGGAGTGAGGGCCCTGAGCGCTTGGCGAAGGGCAGGAACGTCGTCGAAGGGCGAGTTCGCAGTATCCGTGCGCTTCGACTTCGCTCGGCTGCACTCGCTCCGCTCAGCGCAAGGAACATGTTCTTTATGAGGAGGTTGTCATGTGTACCATGATCGTTGAGAAAGTGAAAATCGATGGAAGCGGCAAAGGGACCCATGGCTGGTTTAAGCTCGATCAGGCCAATGTATCCTACGATCACCCCTTCGATGCGCCGCTGGAGCATGCGCTGAACATTGACTTCGTCAACAAGTCGCAGGGACCCGCAGCCCGCGTCGCCATCGAGTTGAGCGAGCAGGCCGCCCGCGAGCTCGTTCGAACCATCCTTGCGGTGCTCGACCAGGCAAAGGCCAACGGACATTTATGATTGGAAGGCAGAACCGCCAGCTTCCTTAATACTCTCTATGGAATCACTTCGGGTGAAAGCAACTCTGTCTGGATCCAGCCTTCCAGCCCGGTCCGGCCCTTGACGGTATCCAGTACGACCACCAGCGTCCACTCTCCTTTGATCTGCTGGATCCGGACCCGCGTCCCGACAGGGAACGGGCCTTCGAGCAGCTTGGGCGTCGGCGGATTCTTGCCTCGCCGGAAGAACTGCTGCCTGCCCTTGGTGGTTCTCTTCTCCACCACGTCTGTGTTTTTCTTCTTCTTCCGGCTCTTCACCATCCCACCTATGGCTGCCGTCAAGGAATTGGTGCGGATCCAGCCCGTGGCCCTTCGCAGCTTGGGCTCCGAGGTCTTGAGCACGGTCACCAGGGACAGGTGATCATCCTGACGGATCACCTTGACGACCGAGTTTGCCGGGAGCATGGCTTCATGCAATTTCTGGCTGACGTTCGGGAGCCTGCCAAAGATATTGGAAAACAGGTCCGTCTTCCGGTTGATCGTGAAGATCTCGATATCCGGCTCCTCCCGGCCGAACAATTCCTGCCTCCACTGCTTGAGCGGGAAGAGAGGGCCCGGGTCATAACGGTTGGGCAGGTTCACATCGTCATGGCCCAGGATTTCCACGATGCTCGGATATCGCTGCACCAGGGCTTTGACGATGTTTAGCGCAACCTGCAGCTGGGCCTCCGGGAACTTTTCCCAACCGGGGAACCGCCTGGGGTCGTTCGATCTGATTTGTTTCCAGTGCACGGCCTGCTCCACGTGCTCACGCGGAATCACGATCTTCCGGCTCATCCACTGGCCGTCGGGGCCTTTCCTCAGCAGACCCGCATTATCGAGCTCGATGCCGATGCTGAACTTGTTGAGGTTGCTCTGGCGCTCCCACCAGCTATAGCCGCAGTGATAGGCGATCCGGTCGAAGGGCAGGAACTGTACGACGCGTCCATCCCGGCCGATCAGCAGGTGCGTGCTGACACCTGCCGACGGACTCTTAAAATGCGCGATCGTGCTGTCCATTTTTGTGCCGGTTGTGAAGTGCATGATGATGTACTTCGGCGCTACGTTCCTCTTGGTGGGTTCATAACCGTTCTGGTGAGGTGTGATCTCCTGGAAGCGCCTGCCTTCGGCGGTGACCAGGTAGTGGTCCGGGCGCACCACCGGCATAAAGTCGGTCTTGACGCGCACCGCGCTCTTTTCCACCCAGCCTATCAGCCAGGGGTTGCCGCCGACCTCCTCGACAACTGCGACCAGGTACCACTCATCCTTTTCGTTAATGACCGAGACGGGCGTGCCCGGTGGGATGGGGGTTGCTGAAAGGAGTGTACGGTCTTCTCCCGGCTGGCCGAGGAGCGAGACGTTACGGGATGTCTCCTGCAATAAGATGGAGCGATCGGTAATGCCCAGCAGCTTTTCGCGAAACTGGATGATCGGGAACGCCGGTCCCGGATGCGTGGTAGCCAGGACCTCATCCTTCGCCACCACATCTGTGATGTTGTATGGTTCTTTGAGAATCATCGCGATTGCAAGCAGTGAATCGAGCTGGGCCCTGGGGTAGAGAGGCCAGTAGCCATAGCGCGAACTGCTCAAGCCGCTCGCAAGAATATATTCGTTATCCCCGTAATTACGCCTCAGCTGGAATGCATGTCCTTTTTCCAGCAATTCGCCGGGATACTGCAGCTGCATTCCAATGGAACGGCCGTTGTAGCCAAACGCATGCATCGCACCGGTATGAAAAGGAACCGTCTGGATGATCTCCTTCCCGTCCCTCCCCAGGATCAAGTGCATGGAAGTGCCCAGGAAGCCTTTCGCCGGCTTTTGCAGGTACGGGCTGGCCGCGCCGCTCACGGACGCGCTGGTGGGAGCATGGATGATCAAAGTCCGCTCGGGCAGCTGCGGCTTCGGACTCGGGTTCGGGCTGGCAAAGTAAGCGATCCTGAAATCATCGCCCTCCTCAGTCACCAGGCGATGAATATTATTGACCCGCATACCTGTTCTCCTTTCTTGTTAGCTGGCAGCCAGTAGGAATAACCTGCTTCATGGAGTATAGCATTCCCGATTTCGAGCTTCAAGATCCCCCGAAGTCATCCCTTTAGCATCTCATCATGGTTATCCCCCTCTTCCGTTGCCAGCGAATCCACCGGAGGCATTTCCAGGATCGAATTCAAACCGAAATGCTGTAAGAACTCGGGCGTTGTGGAGTACAGGAACGGCCTGCCGGGTCCCTCGGCGCGGCCGGTTTCCAGGATCAACCCCTTGTGCAGCAGGCTCTTCATCATGCTGTCGCTGTTCACGCCGCGGATCGCGTCGATCTGCGGGCGTGTGACCGGCTGCTGGTAGGCAATGATCGCCAGTGTCTCCAGCGCGGCGCGGCTGAGGTGGGCGGTTGCCTCCAGACCGAGGAAACGCTCGATCAGCTCGGCGAGCTGTGGCGCGGTCGTCAACTGAACCCGTCCCGAGTGCCGCTGGAGTCGCAGGCCGCGGGTCGCGAGCGCAGTCTCGAGCTCGTGGAGCCCGCGTTCGACCACAGAGGGAGCGATGTCCAGCGCGGCGGCTAACTGCGCGGTCGTGACCGGTTCCGCCGCGACGAACAGAATCGCCTCCAGCTTGACGGAAAGTGACAGTTCAGTTTCGGAATTTTCCCCCGAGGAGGGTTGAGAGTTGCTCATGCTATAATTGCTCCGTTCAAAACCACGTCAAGCGGAGGATTCACTTCCTGTGACGTATACATTCAGTGAGAGAGATGAAGATAAACAAACCAGGTATACCGTTTTTTCTATTAAGTCTTGTAATCACATCGCTTGCCTGTACGATTTTTGTCGGCGGCCCCGATTACTCCAGTCTTCCGACCATCCCGGTTTCCGCTGAGGCCGCCGAAAGCATCAAAGAAGAGATGAGACGGGCCATTGAGGCCGGCGCGCAGACCGGCGTGATCACAATCCACCTGACCGAACCGCAGATCACATCCTACCTGGCGGCCCGTCTGCAGACCGATCCAAACCTGCAGCAGTCCGACAGACAGCCGCTCATCACGAACCCGCAGGTCTACCTGCGGGGAGGGCAGATGCAGATTTACGGCAAGACCCAGCAGGGGATCTTCGCCGCGAACATCGGCATCGTCGTCAATGTCGGTGTGGATGCCACCGGCCAGCCGCAGATCGAGATGACCTCCGCCGATTTTGGCCCCTTGCCCGCCCCGGCAGGTCTGAGGGATGCCATCAGCGCCATGGTCCGAGAGGCGTACACCGGATCACTCGGCCCGGTGGCCACCGGCTTGCGCATCGAAACGATTACCATCGCCGACGGCGTGATGACCATCACCGGGCGCGTCAGATAGCCCACGGATTATACACCACGGACATGTCATTCTTCGGTCGTGGCGCCCCCGGCG
>DASTFG010000352.1:0-16930 GCA_035708785.1 Anaerolineales bacterium | reverse complement strand
GGCAAACACGATCCAGGTCCACGTGAGCAGCGAGAGCCCCAGCACGAGATTGCGCGTCCTACTGGACGGCTGCCCGGCCGTAGCTGCGAAAGCCAGGACCAGCATGGGGAGCAGGGCGTACCAGCCGAGGGACCGCAGAAGGTAGATCGCCTTCCAGATCAACTTCGTCGGGGCAATCAACGAGGCGGGCAGGACGGGTTGGAAAATCCCATATACCACGACGAAGGGCAGACGCATCCACCCGGGCATTTCATCGAACAATTTTTGTACCCAGCCCGATTCGCGCTCGATCTGGTATGCATTCCATCTGACTGCGAGTCGCAGCCAGTCATTGACAACCCGCAGTGGTGAGGCCGCATCGAATTCCCCCGAACGATTGAGCGACGCTGAGAGAAAGAGCAGGCCGAGCATCAAGACAATAGCAAAGATAAGAATGACGGTCCAGGAAAGGCTTCTGCGTTCATCTGTGAAGAATAGCCAGCCGGCAAAAATCAGCAGTGTGGCAATGGCAACCGGAGGGGAAATCAATAACATGCCGAGCAAGCCGAGCCCAAGCCAAATCCCCGCACCGCCTGCAGGCTCACTACGTTCTTCCTCGGAAGACCTCACCGTGCGATGAATCCAGGTTAAGAAGCCCCATAAAGCAAATCCGCTGAACAGCAACAGGTAAGGCTCCCGCATGGCGGAGCTTCCAAGCAAGATACTTTCCGGGTACAAAGCAAATATCCAGGCGGAAGCGAAAGCTACTTTTTCGTTGAATATCAGTCCGGCCGCGCTCCACAGAAATGGAACGCCCAGAGCTCCGACAAACGCGGAAAGGAGGATAAGCATCAAGGGACGGTGGGCATCGGGAGAGAGATACCGGTAAACGAATGCGCCGAAGGCCAGAAGCCCGCCGTACTGATCATAGGCAAACCTGTCGGTGAATGCGACCAGGAGGGGACGATCAGAACTCGCCAGGTCCCATGCCTGCTCATCCCGGCGGTGGGCATCGGTGTAGACAAAGCCTGCCTGATCGTCGGGGTCGTCATGCCCGTAGAGGGGTAAGCCGAGGTATAAGGCTACCCCGACTATTAACCGCAGGCTGAAGGCCAGGGAAATGACAATGCCAAGCGTTCCCCCACCCCTTGTCCAGCGATGAGAAAGTCTAAGAAGCGTAAGAGAGAAAAGTAAGAGGAAAGAAAATGAGATAAAGCCAAGCAACCGGTTACCGCCCTGGATCAAGGAAAACCATGCACCCAACGCGAGAGAAATGGGAATAAGATACAAAAAGCTGCTTGCCGCGCCATATTTTGTTTTCATGCAAATCCATTCAGGATGTGTTCTGCGCGCGCAAGCCAGGTATACGCCTGTACATCCTGCCTTGCCTGTCTGCCCAGAGCCAGACGATGTGTTTCATCATTGAATAGGCTTACCAAGGCCGCCTTCCACGAGGTTACATCATCCGGCTCACAAAAGACGACATTCTTTTCATTCAAGACTTCGCGGATCACAGGCAGGTCGGACGTAACGATCGCCCGTCCCGCCGCCATATACTCGAACATCTTCATCGGGCTAGCCACCCTGGCTGAATCCGCTATGCCGCTGGAGCCCATGATCGAGCGGCTGTAGGGCATCAGCAGCACGTCTGCTGCAGCCTGGTAAAGCGGAAGGTCACGGTTGGGAATGAAGCCTGTGAAAGTGAGATTGGAGATGCCTTCGGCCTCAACCCGCTGTTTCCACCGGATCACGTCTTCGGAACGGCCACCGACCCAGACAAAATGCCTGCCGGGCAGGGACTTTGCCAATGAGAGAAACAATTCCACACCTCGCCCGGCGTAAAGGTGACCGGTGCAGATGACCGTCGGGGCTTCTCGAAGACCAGTCTGGCGGCGCGCGGTCACTGGATCGGGCAGGGAGGCGAAACGCTCCAGATCCACCCCGTTCGGCGCGATGACAACTTCCTCCGGAGGGAGAACGATGTTATAGCCATGTTCGAGCATATCCATCAGAGCGCGGGTAATGCTGGCCAATCGTTTGCATCCCGGCAGGCGGGCAAATGCGCGGTGCCAAGCCGGACCAAAACGCCCGGTCGGTTGGAGATGTAATTCGAGAATAACAGGATATTTGTATAACAGGCTAAAGACGGCTGATTGAGGGAACCAGGTATAGAGCAGCTCCGGGTTGAGCAAGCGGGCACGGCGGACCGCATCCCACGTGAACATGCGCCGGCTTGCCGAGGGAAGCCATTCGATGGGAAATTCAGTATGGAGGCCGTAATGTGACTGAAGATCGACAGATGTGTCTCTTGAGCCGGGCACAAGCAGAGTCAGCTGGTGGCCCAACTGCACAATTGCCTGGCAGGCTTTCATGACTTGCAGGCTGTTGGCCGTATCGGATGGGATCTGTGAACCTGCAATCGCGACAATCCGGCTCATTGCTCGCTCGCTTCCCGCCGACGGATCTCATGCAGGCCGCGCAGGGTAATCAACGCGATGGCCACCACAAAGTAGCTGGAGAGCAGGGCCGCCTGTGCCAGATAACCGAAGCGCGGCACGAACACAAAGGCGAGGGCCAGCTCAATCAGGCCGACAATCGCTGCAATCATAAGCGGATAGCCTGGTTTGCCCAACGCGAGCAGCAAAGGACGATTCCAGGTGAATATGCCGGCAAAGCCGTAACCGAGGAGCAGGATGAGGACAGCCGGATAGGCAGGCAGGGCGGCAGGGCGATAAAGGAGTGGAATGAGCCACCAGCCAAGGAGCGCCAGCCCACTGCCTGAGACAGCCAGCCACGAGGCAGAGAGCAGACTGACCCGGCGCAGGAGGGTTTTCGTCTCGCGCCATTTACGTTCGGCAATCGTGCGTGTGATCTCTGCATAGGTGGGCCAGATTAACGGTTCAATGGGAAGCGTGGCAAGGTTGATTAGCGTGAGGGCGATCCTGAAATAGCCAACCTCCAGGAGCGCGACCTCCGGCGGGCGCAGAAAGGCAAGGACACTGGGAGCGCTGTCACGCGCGATCAGATTCACTGTCCCGTTCAGGTTCGTATTGAGCACAAAGCCGCCAATCTCGCGCCAATTGTGAACTGAATCGAGTCGAGCACGCCACCAGCGCGGGTAAAGCGCGGCGTTTAATGCGCGCCCGGCCAGGATGACAATCGCTGCGCCTGCAAAGGCCTTTCCGGCCAGGTATGCCGCCAGGATATGAGCAACATTTCCCCTGTACAGGAACGCAGCAAGGATCATCCCTGCTGTGATGATGCTTTGTATCACAGTGATACGAGCGAGCAGATCAAACCGGCGCGCGGTTTGCAGGATCCCGCGCGAAGTTTCGTAGCCGGAGTTAAGGAGGATCACAACACCGTAAAATGCGAAGAGCGGCGCAGTCTGTGCATCCTTCCCAAGATAGACGGCGGCGAACGGGACAAGAGCCAGCCAGACGAGAAAGGTCAGGAGCGAAGTCCCGGCTTCGGTGAGCGCAATTCCTTTGATGACGGCCGCGGCGCGCTTCTGATCCTCCTGCTGCACAGCGTCGCCATAAAACTTGACCACCGCTTCACTCATGCGAAACGAGAGCAGATTGTTGACGTTGGATGTCCAGGCCATGACGACGCCGACCAGGCCGTAACCGGTGACGCCGACCAGGCGTGTGGCGATGATCGTCTGTGCAAACGACAGCGCGGCCGAGAGGACGCTACTGCTGAACAGATAGCTGCTATTGCGAATCACGCGGCGCAGGAGAAGATCTCCACGCCACCTGGAAAGTCTTTCCTGGAGCATCAAGGAGTAAGGATATCACGCGCCAGCTCCCGTTCCGCGTTATACCATTCCACCAGTTTTTCAATGCCGGCGCGCATATTGAATTGCGGTTCCCAGCCAAGCAGCTCACCCGCTTTGCTCACATCCGCCCAATTGGAGCGCATGTCTGCCGGATCTGGTGGACCGTATTCGACGATGGCTTTCTTGCCAATCACATCCTCGATCAACTTAATCAGATTATTGATGGTGATCACCTCATGCCCACCCAGATTGATGATCTCATAGCCTAGGGGCTTGAGAGCCAGGATGATGCCGCGGGCGATATCATCAATATAGGTGAAGCCGCGCGATTGCTCCCCATCCCCATTCACACGCACGGGCCGCCCTTCACTGATCCATTGGACAAAGCGAAATATGGACAGGTCGGGTCTGCCTGCCGGGCCGTAGACGGTGAAAAAGCGCACGATGGTCACATCGATACCATATAGATGATGATAGGCATGCGCCATGGCCTCGGCACCCTTTTTGCTGGCCGCGTAGGGCTGGAGCGGTTCGCTGCTCGATGCGGTTTCAGGCGTCGGGTAGGGAGGATTTGCCCCGTAGATACTCGACGTGGAGGCAGCGATGAATTTCCGAATACCAGCCTGGCGGCAGATCTCCAACATATTCAAGGTGCCGGTGACATTGCTCTCGACATAGATCCACGGGTTCTTGACGCTGGCACGCACGCCTGCCCACGCGGCGAGATTGATGACGCCATCGCACTTTTCACCTTTGAATTCCCCAATGATGGACTTGTCCGAAATATCGAGTTTATGGAACGCGAAACCATCCATTGCCTGCAGCTTTTTCAGACGATATGCCTTCATGCGCAGGTCGTAGGCCTCGTTCATGTTGTCAATACCAACGACGGTATGTCCATCTTTGATCAGCAACTCCGATGTGCGCGCCCCGATGAAGCCGGCCGCACCGGTGACTATATAATTTGCCATGAATCAGTGCTCCAACGTGGAATGACACACATCAGGGAACAGGACCGATCTGTGTCATTACAAACGTACAACCTTTCCATTGTGATGCGCGAGTTGGCCCGTCGCATTCCGGCTGTCAAAGACAAAATCTGCCGTTTCGACAATCGCCTTGTAATCATATACCTTGTGGTTGGTAATGATCACCACGATGTCGGCGGATTTCACCGCACTCATCATATCCTGGACGCAGTCCATTTGCCAGCCGTCCGTTTCATGATAGATGTGGGGGATATACGGGTCATGGTATTCCACCAGCGCGCCCTTTTTTTGCAGCAGGCCAATCACATCCAGGGCCGGCGACTCGCGCACATCATCGATATCGGGTTTGTACGCCGCACCCAACACGAGCACCCTCGAGCCCTTGAGCGGCTTGCTGCGATCGTTCAAAGCCTCCATCACGCGGCTGACCACGTAACGCGGCATGTTCGTATTGATCTCGGAGGCAAGCTCGATGAAGCGCGCGTTGTAATTGAACGACTTCATCTTCCACGAAAGATAGAGGGGGTCGATTGGGATGCAGTGCCCTCCCAGTCCGGGCCCGGGGGTAAATTTCATAAAACCGAACGGCTTCGTCGCCGCGGCCTCGATCACTTCCCATATATCCACACCCAGGCGCTCGCACATGATCGCCAGCTCGTTGACCAGGCCAATATTGATCATGCGGAAGGTGTTCTCGAGCAGCTTCGCCATTTCCGCCGCTTCAGCCGAACTGACAGGATGTACCGTTTCGATGGCGCCCGCATACCATGCTGTAGCCACCTCGCCGCATGCTTCTGTGATGCCTCCCATCACTTTTGGCGTGTTGATGGTCGTCCAGTCAGCACGACCCGGATCGACGCGTTCAGGAGAAAATGCAAGGAACCAATTTTCCCCGATGGTGAGGCCGCGCTCGGTTCCGAGTTTCGGCAAAAGGACCTCCCGCGTCGTACCCGGATACGTTGTTGACTCCAATACAACGACCATTCCCGGATGCATATATCTGGACAGCTCGTCGGTGGCGGACATAATGTAGGACATATCCGGATCACCTGTCTTGCGTAATGGTGTAGGGACACAGATGCTGACCGCGTCCATTTCTCGAAGTATGGAAAAATCCGTTGTCGCGGTCAGATGTCCAGATTTGACTAGTTTTGCGACTGCTTCCGTTTTGACATCCGGGATATAGGAAACACACCGGTTCAAGGTATCCACTTTGTGGGCATCCGTATCGATACCCGTAACGCGAAACCCGGCTTTCGCGAAAGCCGCTGCGAGCGGCAGTCCAACATACCCAAGCCCCAGAATCCCCACACGGGCCTTTCTCCCCTTCAGATTTTCGATGAGTGTTTCTCTGATTGACATTCCTGTCCTTATACTCCCCTCTCGTGCTTTAAAAAAGCGAGGAGAAGGGTAGGTGATGGTGATGAAGCTAGAACAAGCTCATTTGCTTCGGTTCATCTTCTTTTTTTCTCTGTGCCTTCTCTGCGGACGCGGACTTGCCCAGTTCCAGACGTGCCTGTTTGAGCAGTTCGGGCAGCTTGGCAAAATCTGCCATAATGGCCGGCTTGAGCGACATCTGATGGAGCGCTGCGGCCGGATGATACATGGCAATCACAAAGCGGTCACCCACTCTTTGCATCTGTCCATGGATCTGCGTGATCTTCGCTCCCTTGAAAAACAGGCCCATCGAGAAGCGCCCGAGGGTCACGATGATGCTCGGGTTGACAATCTCGATCTGGTTAAACAGGTAATTGCTGGTACAGGTCTCGATTTCATCCGGAAGCGGATCGCGATTCCCCGGCGGGCGGCATTTGACCACGTTCGTGATCCATACATCCGCGCGGGTCACGCCCGCCTGTTCAAGCAGCTGATCCAGGAATTTCCCCGCTGCGCCCACGAATGGGCGGCCCTGCTCGTTTTCATGGAAACCCGGACCCTCACCGATGAGCATGATCTCGGCATGGGTCGGCCCTTCGCCCGCGACTGCCTTTTTACGCGCACGATGGAGTTCGCACTTTGCGCAAACAACGATTTGCTTTGCCAGCCTGGACAATGCTTCTTCATCGCTCATTTTGTTCCTCCTTATACAGCGCTGGGGGGCCATCATCAAATGCAAGCTGTTCGGCTTTCAGCGCATTCAGTCTCATGAGGATGGCATCCTCATCATTGTCCTTGTAATAACGCGGCCGGCGGCCGGATTCTTCATATCCGAACTTCCGGTACATTTCCTGGGCCGGCAGGTTACTCTCACGTACTTCCAGAAAAGAGCTTTCGGCGCCCTCATCGATCAGATGCTGTAAGGCGTGAGACAACAACCTCTTTGCAATCCCGCGTCTCCTGAAATCCGGATGGGTCGCTAATGTGGCAACGTGGGCTTCATCCACGAGCAGCCAGACCACGATCATGCCAACAATCCGGTGGTCAATTTCGGCAACCCAGCAGCGTGAAGCGGGATTATCCGTCAGCTCGAAGCGGAATGACCTCTCGGGCCACGGCAAGCTGAACGATATTCTGTCCAGCTCGATGACGGTCGGGACGTCATCGATGGTCATTTTCCGGATGATCAGGTTCATGAGGGTATTGATTCAGCAACATGCAGATAAATCGGAGCGAGCGAAGCCTCATCGTCAGTTTTACCTGCCTGCCAGCGCGCCCATGCCAGCTCGGCCAAGACAGCCGGACGGCGAACCGATTGCGCGGGGGAGGCAAGATGCATACCGGCTTTTTCTGCCAGCCTCTGACGTTCTTCGCGTGTCAGCTCGCCGCATATGATGCATGGAGTCTCGATCTCATCCAGCAACGCTTCAACCTTTACGACTCGCGCCGGGCCCCTGGCCTGCCAGTCGTTTTTCGAGCTTTTATACCAGCCGGCGGCCAGTCTGCCACGGCCTGCCTGAATGACAGCCACCAATGGATGCCGCGAGGTGGGCTGTGCCGTGGCAAGGATGTCCAGCGTGGGAACTCCGATTAAGGGGAGGTGGCGGGCCAAGGCAAGTCCCTTTGCCAGCGAGAGTCCGACGCGCAGGCTGGTAAACGAACCGGGGCCCAATGCTACTCCCAGAGACCTGACATCGTCCATGGTCATCCCGCAGCGTACTAGAAGATCGGAGATAGCAGGGGCCAGCTCGACCGTATGGCGCTGGCTGCTGCGCCATGTGTATTCGGCGATAACTTGCACACCATCATACAGTGCGAGCCCCATTTGCGTTGTGGAAGTATCCACCGCCAGCAGCATCAGTCGCCTCCATACGCCGCATGGCGGATGATTTGGAGCAGGTCATCATAGCGTTTACCGCTGGCCTTGAATGTCATCTCGCGTTCTTCTTCGTCGATGTGCTCCAATTTCACCCACAGGCGTTCGTCGGGCACGAGCCCATCGATCCGCTCAGGCCACTCGATGAGCAAAGGCCCCCGGGCCAGCATGGCGTCGAGGTCAAGCTCTTCCGCTTCGGACGTGGAGTCGAGGCGATAGGCATCCATGTGGAACATTTGACTCTGGTCGGCGCGCCGGTAGACATTCACAAGGATAAACGTGGGACTGGAAACCGGATCCAGTGAGCCCCAGCCCCTTGCAATGCCCTGCACCAGGGTCGTCTTGCCTGCCCCCAGGTCGCCCTGCAAACAGATCACATCGCCCGTCTGGAGCACGTCCCCCAGGCGCGCGCCGATCCGGCGCGTCTGCTCCGGACTGCGGCTGAAAAAGTCCATCGTGTGCGAATCCAAAATGGGCATCGCAGGGATTATATCAGGGGAGTAAATTCTACTCCAAATCGAGTGGACTCTGGCCTGGCTTTCGATTAAGATAATCAAAAGCTCATTCAGGAGTTGAACCATGCAAGAGTATTGGAATCAATTTGTTGAAAATTTCATTGTAGGCATCCCAAACCTGCTCACGGCCCTGGTAATTTTCATCATCAGCCTCTATCTTGCTCGCTTCTTAAGCAATGTCCTCAAGCGCGTTCTCTACAGCCGAAAGGCACCCGCAGGCGTCACACATCTCCTAGGGCAAGCCATGCTCTGGACGGTCATCATTATCGGCACGATCACGGCCCTGGAGCGCTTGTTTGAGGTGACGGCATTTCTGGCTGGCTTGGGCATCATCGGTTTCACGATAGGCTTCGCACTACAGGACGTGATGAAAAACTTCGCGGCAGGGATCATCCTGCTGCTCCAACAGCCCTTCCATGTTGGCGAATTTATCGGCGTGGCGGGCTTTGATGGAACGGTTCTAGAAATCGATTTGCGCTCGACTGAGATAAAGGCACTGGATGGCAGAATCGTCATCCTTCCCAATGCAGATATTCTGGCCAGCCCCATCATTAATTACACCCGGGCAGACCGCAGACGGATTGAACTGGCTGTGGGGGTATCCTATAAGACAGATACCGAGCTTGCGCGCAAAGTGGTCCTGGCGGCCATTCAAAATGTGCCCGGTTTTGTCCCCGAGCCTGAGCCGTTGATCGGATTTGCCAATTTCGGCGATTCAGCTCTGGAATTGAACACCTACTTTTGGATTGACACGACCAAAACCAACCCATTTGCTGCAAAAGATTCCGCCTTTTCACTCATCAAGGGTGCCCTGGATAAAGAGGGCATCGAAATTCCTTTCCCCATACGGATGGTGTATTCACATCCAGAAAAATAAGGCGTACGCTCTAGCTTCGCCACTGCTCTGCGTACGCTTATCCCCGTGAGAATTCATAATTCCAGGATTTCGCCAATCGTTTTAGCAATCGTGCGCGCGGCCTCCGGCTTTCCGGCGCGGCGGCAGTTTTCAATCACCTTTTGCCGCTCCGCCGGGCGTGAGATCCAGCGGGTGAGCGTACGGACCACATCCTGTGGATGGGGCGCCCACACGCCCGCGCCCTCTTCCTGCACGAACGTGACATTCCCATCCTCCTGACCCGGCAGCTTTGCATACAGGATGATCGGCAGCTCTGCATTGAGCGCTTCCGCGATCGTCCCCGGACCAGCCTTGGTCACGATGAAATCCGCGGCGCGCATGAAATCGGGCATGTCGCGCGTAAAACCATAAACAATTGTCGGGTTCTCCCACTTCCGCGATTGAAGGCTTTCCTTCAGGTGTGCGTTTCGACCGCAAACGATCACCTGTCCGAGGTCCAGGCCCGAACCATCGATTGCCTGTGCGGTCTTTGCCAGCGGCCCCATCCCTTCCCCGCCGCCAACTATTAAGACAATGGGCTTCCCCACAGGCCATCCTAGTTTTTTACGCAGTGTACTTTTCCTTCCTCTGGCCTGGCAGTAGCGGTCTGCCACCGGCAGACCGACTACGCGGACCTTCTCCGGAGAGATATTGTACTTGAGGGCCCGCTGGCGCGCGGTTTCCGTGGGGACAAGAATGAGGTCGGCGCGATTATCGTACCAGAGGGCATGTGTGGTCACCATATCGGTGACGACGTTAATAAAAGGCGGGTGATGGTTGCCAAGTGCTTTGAGCGCAAACGTATTTGCCCAGGGATGGACCGTCACGATCAGGTCGGCGGGATGACTGCGAATCAGCGCGCGCGCGGCCTGACGGGCGATCGGCCACGTCATCGTTGTGATGACGCGGGCGCGGGCGCGTCCATCGGTGGCATGGAAACTTGCACTCCAGAGCTGCGGCGCCTTGACCATATAGGGATACATATCCGCCGCGCGGTTGAAAGGACGCGGCGCGTGATCCTTGAAGAAATCCACCATCTCCGTTGTTGCCCTGTTCTTATACTCGAGCTGGATGGCTTCAATGATTGCCTCCGCCGCCGAGCGATGCCCGCCGCCCGTGTCCGAGAAATAGAAGACTATGTGGGGTTTTCTAAGAGTTGTGTTGTTCATCTTCTTCACGTTTGGTAAGGTTGGCCTTGAGTCTTTTGGCAAGCTCCCGCCGCGTGAGCATCACGCGCCGTCCGCAGCCCATGCACTCCAGCCCGATATCCGCTCCCAGGCGCGTCACTGTCCACTCGTAGGAGCCGCAGGGATGTTGTTTGCGCAAGCGCAGGTGATCGTTGAGGCGGAGGTCAGGCAGCATCTTTAGAGGGATCGCAGAGAAAGGCTGGAAAAAAGCAATAAAAGGTTTGAAACTTGAGATATGACCGGCGTGGTTTACGGAACATTATAAATTGAATTGTGATAAACTACGCCGAGGAATTTTGCTTAAAATTGTTGTCATGCTGCGCAGAGCGAAGATGATCCTGAGCCTGCCGAGGGACTCGGAGTGACAACCAGGAGTAGAAAGCATGCCCCAACGGGAAACTTATGCTGTTGAAATTGCCGGATTAAAGCGTGAGCTACGCCTGTTCGAAATCAAGCCCGGCTTGAAGATTGCGATCCTCAATATTCTGGGTGATACGGAACTCGTCCAGGCCAGCGCCAGGGAGTTAGCCGAGAAACTCAAAGATATCGACTACGATGTATTGGTCACTGCCGAAGCGAAATCCATTCCCCTGGCGTACGCACTATCCATGGAAACAAGAAAACCCTACGTGGTATTGCGTAAGGTGTATAAACCCTATATGGGCGATGCATTGAGAGCCGAAACATTGTCGATCACGACGGGCCAGCCGCAGACATTGATCCTGGATGAAAAAGACATCGAATCCATCAGCGGCAAAAAGGTTGTGATCGTCGATGATGTGATCAGCACGGGGTCCACCTTACAGGGGATGAGGATAGTCCTCGACAAGGCGGGCGCAAAGGTCGTGGCGGAGGCGGCCATCTTCACCGAAGGTGACCGCGCCCAGTGGATGCATATTATTTCGCTGGGGCACCTACCGCTTTTTACGGAGTAAAGAAGGAAACAGGTATACGAGTAAACAGCTTTCACCTGTGTACCTGCCTATTTGTCTACTTGTATAGCCTCCCTGATCAACTTCCTTTTCCTCTCACGTTCCATCTTCTTGATCGCAATTTCCCTCTTCATCGCAGACTTTCTGTCCGGCAATTCCTCCACATACACCAGCCTGACAGGACAACGCGTCCGAGTATAGCGTGCACCACGACCCTTGTTGTGGACTGCCACACGCTTCTCGAGGTCGACCGTCCAGCCGGTGTAGTAGGTCCCATCGGCGCATTCGACGATATAGCAATAAAAGTTCATTACCGGCGTTGTTTTTGCCGATCCGTGATCGCGGAGCCGAGCAGCATCTGGTTGACGCGGTCTCCAAACGACGGCGCGTCGATTCTCTGTGCCTCCTGATTCAACCATTCAGCGGACAGCCGTTCGTCGAACCAGCGAGTGCGGCCCTGAAGGGAGTCAGCCAGCCGTGCGGCCAGGGCATCCCGGTCATTCGTATCGATCTCATCGCGCAGGCGGACCAGTGAGGTAATGTAGGCATTGAGCAGGCGAACCATGTTCTCCCGGTTTTCGATCGCAGCCTCGCGCAGGGACACAACATCATCATGATAAGCAATCCCTCCCGTGACCGTCGCAAACGGACGCCCGGCAAGTTTGCGGGCATCCTGCCAGCCGGGCTTACCAACCGTTGCATCCAATAAGGCCGCGGATGCCAGTTGAGGGCGCATATGCATTGCCATGAAGATACCGTCGGCTTCAGCCGTATCCATGAATAGCGGCAAGGATCCCAGCAACCTGACCAGTTCGGTGGCGAGATTGAACACGTTGACCGGCGTTCCCTGCGGAGCGGTGACTGCCATCAGCGCTTTCTCGAACAAGTCCGCCCGGGCGGCTTTCACGCCGAACTCCGTGCCATGTAAATATTCCGGGTTGATGGCCGGTGTGAGACCGACATAAAACCGCCCCGCGGGAAGAAACTCTTTCACCCACGCGGCAACCGTTGCTTTTGCGGGCGCCGTATCCAGAACCAGGACGCCCTCCTGCAGATCCGGGGCAATGACTTCGAGAGTCTCGCGGATGCCTCCAAACGGCAGGGCCAGGATCACGATCTTCGCCTCTCTCACCGAGTCCGGCAGGTTGTGTCTGACCACATCCACGGCCCCTAATTTGTGCGCCTCCCGGGCAACCTGCGGATCCTTGTCATGCCCCATGAGATGCACGCTGACATTCCGCGCCTTCAAAGCCAGCCCGATCGAAGAGCCGATTTGTCCCAGACCGACAATTGTGATTTGTACTGTCATGGCATCCTCTCCAGAAGATATATCGTGATGATTATACTGCCAACGCCACACGGGTGCTTTCCTGAGTTTGCCCGGACGAACAGGTTGGAATTTCAGCGCGCTGTCTATTAAATGCGAGAACCGCGGACGCCGACCGCGGCTCTCTTGCGAAAGGAGGAGAAGAGAAATCACCTTACGGTCTTAATTTATCACAAGGGACTCAAACCTGCTTGACGTGAAACCTACGATTACCCTACGTTTGTTCGACAATTGCAGATTTGCAAGTGGTGATGATCCTTGCATGACACAGCAGTTGTTTGGCGCCAAAAGTGCGGTATACTAGAACAAATTTTCCAGATCACCCACAACTGAAGATAACTTTGGAAGGAGGAGCATGCCTGACCACGCGATCGAAACACAAGACCTTGGGCGCGTCTACAAGATCCGCGGCAACAAAAAGGAAAGCCAGGTCCGCAAGGAGCTGGTCGCGCTGGAAAACGTCAATCTGACGGTAGAACGCGGCGAGCTGTTTGGCCTGCTGGGGCCGAACGGCGCGGGCAAGACCACCCTGATCAAGATCCTGACCACGCTCCTCGCGCCGACCTCGGGCTGGGCGCGCGTGGCATCTCATGATGTAGTCCAGGCCCCAAGCCTGGTCCGGCCGCGCATCAATATGGTCTCCGGCGGAGAAGCATCGGGGTACGGTCTGCTCACCGTGCGCGAGAACCTGTGGATGTTCTCCCAGTTTTATGGCATGCCGTCCGGGGAAGCCAACCAGCGGATCGTGGAGCTGCTCAGGCTGGTCGGGCTGGAAGACCGCCTGCACACGAAGTCCTCCGACCTCTCGACGGGCCTGCGCCAGAAGATGAACATCGTGCGCGGCTTCCTGACCGATCCGGAAGTGCTCTTCCTCGACGAGCCGACCCTGGGCCTGGACGTGGGCGCGTCACGAGATGTCCGTAAATTGATCCGCGACTGGCTCGACGCAAACAGATCCCGAACGCTACTGCTCACCACCCATTACATGGTGGAGGCTGAGGAGCTGTGCGACCGTGTGGCGATCATCAACAAGGGACGCGTCCTGGCCTGCGACGCGCCGGCCAACCTCAAACGTAACCTCAGGCGCGATGCAATTTTCGAGATCGAAACCAGTCCCCTCAACGGGCTGAGCAACAAGATTTTGGCGGACCAGCCGGAAGTCAAGAAAGCTGCGTTAACCGAAATTGAGGGAGGCGCGAAACTGGAGCTAATCCTGGAAGAGGAGTCGGCCCTGGCAAGCGTCATCAATCTCATCACGCAGAAGAATATCAAAATCTTACGCTTGAGCAAACGTGAGCCGACCCTCGAAGATGTCTTCATGGAACTGGTGGGGCAAAGAATGGAAGATGTGGAGAAGGAGGAGGCGCCCGATGGCAAGTGATTCTCTGGCTTTATCTGCATCCGAAAAAGTGACCGGCTGGCGGTTATTCCTGAAAACGATCGTAGCGCGTGCCTATCCCCGTATCATTGGGCAGCAACGCGAGAAATCCTGGATCCTTTTCGAAATCTTGCTGCCCATGCTGGCAGTTTCCGCCTATGTCTATGTGTATCGCGCCATTGGCGCGCCCGAGGAATATGTGGGCTTTGTGGTGATCGGCGGCGCCATGACCGCATTCTGGATGAATGTCCTGTGGATGATGTCCAGCCAATTGTACTGGGAGAAGGAGCAGGGCAATCTCGCGCTGTATATCATGGCCCCGAATTCGATGATGGCAATTTTGCTCGGCATGGCAGTGGGCGGCCTGTTCGCAACTGCCCTGCGCGCCATCGCGATCATCCTGTTTGGCTCGCTGATGTTTCAAGTACAGTATTCCATCACAAGTTTTACACAATTGATCCTGGTGTTCCTGCTGGCGATGACTGCATTGTATGGGATGGGCATGATGACTGCATCCCTTTTCCTGCTCCTCAGCCGCGAGGCCTGGCATCTCTCCAACCTGGCGCAGGAGCCGATCTATCTGGTCTCGGGGTTTTACTTCCCGATCAAATCCTTCAACTTCTGGGTCGCCGCGGCTGCATCTCTCATTCCACTCACACTGGGGCTCGACGCCATGCGGCAGCTGATCTTTCCCTCGGGCCCGGCGCTCGGCTTCCTGGATGTGACCGTCGAAATCGCGGTGCTGATCGGGTTGTGTGTGCTATTCCTCATAGGAGCGAAACTCCTGCTTGACTACATGGAAAGGCTTGCCATCCGTGAAGGACGAATTACCGAGAGCAGGCGTTGAATTACTACAATTCATCTCAAAATCACTTTGTCACCGTAGTAACACGTGTTAGTAACACGTGTTACTACGGTCGGGCCGGTTCGACGGGCTATTTTGAGAGATATTCTATTTATCAATGGCAAAAGTAACTGGTACTTGATTAGGAGAGTCAATGAAGCGTTCTGAAACCATTCGCTCATTCAAAATGGCAACTTGGCTGGGCTGGCAGGTCGAATCCAACTGGACCGACCCGTTCCTCTTCGCCATCTATGTCATCATCAAGCCGCTGGCAACCGCCGCGATCCTGGTGGTCATGTATGGCATCATCGCGGGCGGCGATTACGATTCCCCCCTCTTCCCGTATATCTATCTTGGCAATGCGTTCTATACCTATGTCGGGGCAGTTATGGCGGGAGTCTCGTGGGCGGTGATCGACGACCGCGAGCATTACAAGACGCTCAAATATATGTACATCGCGCCGATCAACATTCCGTTCTACTGGCTTGGGCGCGGTGTATCACGTTTCCTGATCGGCACGGTGGCGGTATTCGTCATCCTCGGCGCGGGTGTCTGGTTCCTCCATCTGCCGCTCGACCTCACCCGGGTGAACTGGGGGTTGTTCCTGGTCTCGCTCATCATCGGGGTCAGCATGCTCGCCATGATGGGGCTGATCCTCGCCAGCATCACGCTGATGGTCGCACATCACTTCTTCCTCATCGGCGAGGCGGTGGCAGGCGCATTGTATCTGTTCAGCGGCGCGATCTTCCCGCTCGAAGTCCTCCCGGCCTGGCTGCGTCCGATCGGCTTTGCCATGCCCATCACCTACGGGCTCGAGCTCATGCGGCGCTCGCTCATCGGCCAGGTCGCCGAAGCCTTTCCCACCCTTGCGCAGTTCAGCAACCTGCAGCTCATCGGCATCCTGGTTGGCCTGACACTCCTCTTCGCGCTTTTATCTGTCGTCATCTTCCGCTGGTGTAATACCCGCGCTCGCGAGCTTGGGTTGATCGACCGGGTGACGAATTACTGACACAAACGAACCTTCGGGACGTTCCTCCGAAAAAAAGACTATAATCACCATCGAGACGTTCTCGGTGGTGATTTTTTGTGAACACATGGAGACAAGGATGCAAGCCCCAAATCCCATTTACACCGGCGAATTGAATGGGACTCCGCTCGGAGATCTGCGCCTCGCAGCCTCGGACTTTGGCCTGGTGGCCGTCGAATGGGCGGATTCCCAGCCCGGGCTGGATGCGTACCTGGCACGCCTTAGGCGTCCGATCTTTCCGGACAGCAGGAAGATCAAACCCTACGCAAAGGAACTCACGGAATATCTCGAGGGGAGACGTCACGCCTTTACCATCCCGATCGACTGGACGTTATTCCGCCCGTTCCAGCGCGAAGCCTTACAGGCGGTCTTCAGGATCCCGTACAGCGAGACCCGGACCTATCACGATATTGCCATCCAGCTCGGCAGGCCCAAAGCCTCGCGCGCCGTGGGCCGCGCCAACGCGACCAACCCCATGCCGCTGGTCATTCCCTGTCACCGGGTCATCGGCATGGATGGAAAGCTCCACGGTTATGGCGGCGGGGAGGGGTTGAGGACGAAGGAGTGGCTCTTAAAAATGGAAGGGGCGGTGATGGCGTGAATACCAACCAAACCACTCCACTCCACATATTGCATCTTGAATTATTTCAAATGTATCGGCATGAATGGATGATACATGCGTGCTAAACGCATGAAATAATGTTTAGGGTGATCGACAGGTGATACTCTTAAACGAACCACAACCGTCTCCACGACAGATTTCACCTGAACCGATAGTCTTGGTATCTATTCCCCTCAGCCCCACCGCGAGGTCTGGCTCGAA
>DASTFG010000351.1:0-3477 GCA_035708785.1 Anaerolineales bacterium | reverse complement strand
CCACTTCGCCGCAGTGGGGCTTTAACATCCGGCAACAACGGCTGCAGGTTGTGCTCGAACTTCAGCCTTCCAGAGCGTTTGAGCGCTGGAGCCAAGAAGCGCCTGATCTTGTCGTCTTTGATATCGATCCCATGGAAGCTCTCGCCATTGACCTGATCCGGGAATTGCGTGAGCAGGCCGTTATACCCATTTTGATGCTGGCGTCCAATCCGACGGACACGTTCATGCTGGAGGCTTATGATGCGGGCGTAGACGAATACATCCTCAAGCCAATCCACCCGTCGCTCCTGCGGGCCAAGATCAAGGCCTGGCTGCGGCGCTCGTGGAGCATCCCAGTTGACATGCTCGATTCGCTCCAGTTTGGAAGCCTGCAGTTGGTCCCGGCTGAGCGGACCATCCGGCTCGAGGGCCGCGAACCGGTGCGGCTCACCAACCTCGAGCTGCGGCTGATGTTCTACCTGCTGAGCCACCCGGGCCGCACCTTGACGGCCGAAGATCTGTGCCAGCGTGTGTGGGGAAACTATGCCGATGGAAGTAAGACGACGCTCAAGAACGTGGTGTATCGCCTGCGCAACAAGATCGAGGCGGACCCGGCTCACCCGCGTTACATCCGCACGGTGGCCGGGGTCGGATACCAGTTCACGCCTGAATAAGCCGTGTCAACCATTATCGGCGTTCAACGCTGCAGGCATGGTCCGAATAGAGAGCATTTCTGGCCTGCGGTTCGATCCGGCTCTCAGAGTTGCGGCTCGATGTCACCCAAAAACCACCCCTGAAATTCTTACAGCGTGGTTTTGCTTTGGCAGCATCTGTTGGTTGGGGCGGAGGCCCGCATCTTGCAATGAATTTGAGGACAATTGCCTGCATTTATAATGCTATAATCTTTTTGAGCAATCAAGCTGCAGGCAACGACGCCATTGCGGTTCTCGTCGATACAGGGCAAAATGGCGGAAAAATTAGTCTCCACTCCGAAAGTACTCATTGTCAGCAACCAGCAGACGACAGGTCCGCTGTGGGTTTTCAGCTTGCAGCAGCAGAATCTCAACGTTGCCCTGGAATCTGATCCCGCCAACACGTTGGCGCGCTGGGAAATGGAAATCCCCGACCTGGTGATTATGGATATGAACCTCCCGGAAGATGCCACCCTCCAGCTGATTCGGGAGCTGCGCGCGGAGACATTTACGCCCATCCTGCTGCTCACTCCGGTCAGGAACGATGAGTATATCCTCGAGGCTTATAAAGCCGGCGCGGACGACTGCCTGATCAAGCCGGTCAGCCCGTCACTCTTCCAGGCCAAGATCAAGGTCTGGTTGCGGCGTTCTGGGAGTGTCCTGACCGACGGCCTGAACCCGGTCCGGGTTGGGACCCTACAGTTGTTCCCGGCGGACAGGCTCGTCATCCTGAAGAATGGCGCCGCGGTCCATCTCACCAATCTGGAGCTGCGCCTGCTGTATTATCTGATGCAAAGACCGGGCCAAATCGTGACCATCGAAGAGCTGAACCAAAGGGTATGGGGCTATACCGCCGAAGGCGACACAACCATGTTGAAGAACGTGGTCTACCGCCTGCGCCGTAAGATCGAAGCCGACCCGGCCAACCCGCTCATGATCCAGACCGTGGTGGGACAGGGTTACAAACTGGCCGCGGAATAGACCCACCCCATCTCCCAAATACAATATCCGGACTTTTCTTGGCGATCTAAATTTTCGTGTCGTAGTTGGCGAGGGCGGATGGGTAGCAAAACATCCCAATTCTGCGACTTTAGAACCTGTGTATGTGACCCTACTGCGACTACAATACGGTAACTGCCATCATTGCGGTGCGTCATGTGATCAGCGTCGCAGAACGACCACGGATTTCTGTTCCATGGTCTCAACCTTATGAAAGGCAGGATCACATGGGTTTATTCGCAAGCTTATTTTCTTCGAAAGCGCCCGCACCGGAAAAGCCATCCGACAGGAAAGAGCTCGTCTATCTGATGGGCGTTGCCAAATTCGAAGTCAGGATTGACGGGGAAGAAGACTATCAGGTCGCGCTCGAAGCCATTTGCGGACCGCGCCTGCCTGCGGGTGTCAAACAGTTTCACACCGCCTCCCTGAAACTGGAGGACAACCATCCCCGGGATAAGAATGCCGTCCGTGTTGAGATTCTAGAAAAACGGGTTGGCTATCTCCGGCTGGAGGCTGCCAGCCTGTTTCGCCAGCACCTCATCGTACGAGGCCTGCCAAGAGGCGTCGGCCAGTGTGCGGCGATCATCCGGGGAGGGTGGGTCAGCTCCGATGGAAGAAAAGGCCCTTACGAAGTCTGGCTTGATCTTCCGATCTGGTCTCCTCAATAATCGAGCGAGGGGGCAAACATAACATGGAGAGGACCTGCGCTGGCAATCGCCGGCGCAGATCTTTTTTGCATGTTCTTTCGTACGTCGCTACCATGAAATTGCAATGAATATCAGACAAATTGTGACCACTCTGTGACCTTCTGCTTCTTATAATTTGCCAAGCTTACAGAAATGCAAAGGTAACTTAAGGGTCTCTCTGAGAGGTTTATCGGGCGGGGCTTCTCCCCAATAGACCGGTAACGAAAGATCACTGAGCGCAACGAAAATAAAAGGTATTACGACGATTCAGAAAATGAATTTGGAAGCATGCTTCCATCCTCCCCGGCTCTGTGCGCGTGTCGCGGCGCGGGCAGGTGGAAGCGTGTAGATCACCTGGCTCTAGCCGTTCTCGAGGTAAAGAATTTGAGATGACTATAAACAACTTATTTTCCCGGCGCCTGCGGATGGACCGTGATGACAAATATCACTCGAACCGCATGCCAAAGATCACCACTTTTAAATCCGGAGCAAATTACTCGTATTTCTCGCCGTCTTGCGACAAAAACACCTGTTTTTGCGATGTGTTGCATGGCCTCTGTGACCCCTTTGCGACTTCAAATTTGTAACTGACAATTCTGCAAGGCGTCATGTCGGCGCGCTTGCAAAAATGCAAGGAAATTATGCCTAAATGAAAACAACATGCCAAATCGCTATTTCCAGTACGAACAACGCAGCTCAGACCGCTGAGACTTCTTCCCGCCGCGCTGTGCACCGCCAGGTAGGATACCTAGCCCACCACAGCCGGCCCTTTCTTATTGGCAATCCTACCCCTCGCCGGGCGTGCTTCTACCAAGGAGGTGAAACACAGAGATAAGCGGGGCCCTACTTCACAATTGTTTATATCTGGTTCGATCAATATTCTTAGAAAAGGAAAAACGAATGAAAACAAAACTTTGGACTGCTCTCTCCCTGGCGCTGATCGTGGCAATGCTGGTCACGGGTCTGGCGCTGGCGGATAATGTGCAAAATGATGTGGTCGCTGGGGGCAATGACACATTTACAGCTGGTGGCTCCACGACTGTAAATTACCGGATTACTGCGAATAACGGTGATGGCCAAACTGGATGTAACGCTGCTGATAGCTCATCCGCCGCTGTAAC
>DASTFG010000350.1:0-8736 GCA_035708785.1 Anaerolineales bacterium | reverse complement strand
AGTTGCCGCGAGATGCAGGAGGGGAAGTAGACGAAATCCTTCTTACCACGAAGGACACGAAGAGCACTGAGGCTTTTTTTCGGATAAGGGACGTGGGCGTTCCATTTCGGTAATGTCATGCCCGTTATCTTTTCAATGCTTCGAATGACAGTATTCATTCCCTGGACACCAATCACCGAATTGGTAAGATGGCCCAGGCGAACACCGAGGCCAACCGCATTCTCGGCCAGGGAGAAATGTTCGGCCAGCCAGTCCGCGATCCGTTGGCCGCGCGGCGAAACGGATTCCGCCCGCAGGCGCCGGGTCAGGTCACCGGTGTTGATGTCGACCGGACAGGCGGTCGCGCAAAGGCCATCTATTGCGCAGGTGTCCAGACCGGCGTAGGAAAAATGATCAATTATTTCTTGATAGCTTGAGGCGGCGGCTTGAGCAAATTTTAAACGCGAAATCTCGCGCTGGACGACGATCCTCTGGCGCGGCGTCAGCGTCAATCGCCGCGAGGGACACTTCGATTCACAGAACCCGCACTCGATGCACTTATCCACCTCGGGCGACACGAAGGATATTGATTTCAAGTTGGTGACATGAGCTTGTGGATCAGGATTGATGATCACGCCCGGGTTGAGCATGCCCGCGGGGTCGAACAAGGATTTGAGGTCGCGCATGATCGCATAAGCGGCCGCACCCCATTCGGTCTGGACGAAGGGGGCCATATTACGGCCTGTCCCGTGCTCGGCTTTCAGGGCGCCATCGTACTTACCGCTGACGAGTTGGACCATATCGTTTGTAAAGCGCGAGAAGCGGGCGATCTCGTCGTCGGTATTGAAGGACTGGGCAATCAGGAAATGCAGGTTGCCGTCCTTGGCATGGCCGAAGATCACGCCCTCGGCGTAGCCGTGTTTCTCGAACAATCCCTGTAACCCGGTGATGCCATCGGCGAGGCGCGGCACCGGGAAGACGATATCCTCGGTTAGCAGTGTAGTGCCTGGCGGGCGCATCCCGCCCACGGTTGGGATGATGCCCTTGCGCAGCTTCCAGAGCGCAGCCTGTTCGAACGGGTCCTGAGTGAACTCGGCATCGTGAAGGAGGCGCAAATCCCTGAGTGTCTGCTCGGCCTGTTTTTGAAAATGGGAGAGTTGCTCTGCGTGTTCGGCCTGATACTCGACCAGGATGGCAGCCGCGCCCTCTGGCAGTTGCCGCAAGATCTCGGGCGCGCCGGGAACCGACTCCACCGAGCGGAGGGAGGCCCGGTCCATGATCTCGGCAGCGCGCGCCCCGGACTCTCGCAGTGGATGAATCGCAGAGGCAGCATCCTGGATATTCCTGAAATAGAGCTGACCTGTATACCGTCGCGGGTAATCGGGCAAGGTCTTCAGGACTGCTTCGGCGATAAAGCCCAGAGTCCCCTCCGAGCCGATCATCAGATGAACAAGCAGGTCGAGCGGGTTTTCGAAATCCACAAAGGCGTTGAGCAGATAACCGTTGTTATTCTTCATCCGGTAGCGGCGGCGGACGCGTGCGCTCAGTTCTGCATCTGTTAGTAACCGCCGTCTTAATTCCACTAAGCCGTGATGAACATCGGGAGCGCCCTCATGGAATTGTTGCGCCGCATCGGGGGCAGCAGTGTCGAGCACCAGACCGCTCGGCAGCACGACGGTCATGGATTCAATGGTGCGATACGCATTCTCCGTCACGCCGCAGCACATGCCGCTGGAATTGTTCGCCAGGATTCCGCCCATCATGCACGCGTCGATGGAGGCGGGATCGGGTCCGATCCGTCGGCCGTAAGACTTGAGAAAATTGTTGAGAAATCCGCCGACGATACCGGGCTGCGTACGGATCAGGGCCGCGCCGTCCTCGACGTTGAACTGCCCCCAGTGTTTGGAGATATCCACAAGGATCCCGTCGGTGACTGCCTGGCCCGACAGGCTGGTCCCCGCGGCGCGAAACGTCATCGGGATTTGATTCTGCTGGGTGAATTGGAACAGGGCCTGGATCTCGCCGATCGAGTCCGGCTGCACGACTGCCTGCGGGATGAGTCGGAAGTACGACGCGTCGTTGGCATACGCGATCCGGTGCAGGTGAGACGTCAGGACGCGGGATTGATGGATAATACGTGCGAGTCTGTTTTGGAGATCCATGAATGTATCTCCCCGTTATTTTACATTCTTTCTGCTAAAGAACCCGCTTCCCAAATGACTCCTGCAAGTTCGTGTACATTGTCTCTGTCGCGTAGACGCGATCCGTCACAGGATTAAGTCTTTTCGCCATATCTGCGGTGATCAGCGGGATGGCTTTGCGTCCGTAGAAATGCTTGTGATAAAGCACGTTTGCCCCTTCCTCATCCCAGGCCCAGTTAAGGTGCATGTAGCGTGAGGCATCCAGCGGCCGCGTGTAGCCGCGCAGGGTCTTTTCCTGATTTACGCTCACGTAATGCTCGAAATAGGTCATCACCAGCTCCCGCAGGCTTTTATACACCGGCTCGCGGAACCCCAGATTAACATAATTGGATTTGGCGACGGCACCCCAACGACCGTCCACCCAGTACAATGCCAGCACATGATCGTCGTCCATGCCGGGATCGGGGACGATGTCGATCACGAGCGGCCTGAACCCGATCCGCCATAGAGCCAGGGCTGCGAGGAAGCCGCCATCCAGGCAGTGACACTGCCCGTCCAGGACCACCTGGAGAGGGGCGCGGTCGCGCTCCTCAGCAATGTACGGCATGTGATCCAGATATTCCTGGATTGCGAAAGGCGTTTCCAGGCGAAGGAAATTCCCGCGCAGATCCGCAGGCAGACGGGATAAAAACTCGTGATGAAAAGCGGCACTCTTCGTATTTTCAGTACGCTGCATTTGAAGCTCCTCCATTGCTTGTTGAAATGATTATACAAGGGTTTATTGCTCACCTCATGGAGCAGGCCTGCTGGACCCAAGCAGGGTTGAGGGAGGCTTTTTGGGTATAATACCTCCGGTCAGTGTTATTCCTGAGAAGATGGAATTATGTAGTTTGGAGGAGCGCGCATGGATCAACCAACATGGATTGGGCGGACTCTAAGCGGTCGTTATCGAATCGAAGCTCTCCTGGGGCAGGGGGGGATGTCTGCCGTCTACAAGGCGATGGACCCGAACCTGAAGCGGGTTGTCGCGATCAAGCTTATTCATCCTCATCTATCCACGGATCCATCGTTTGTACTGCGCTTTGAGAGCGAAGCTTCCGCGGTAGCCAGCCTTCGTCATCCGAATATCGTCCAGGTCTATGACTTCAACAATGACAGCGGCGTCTATTACATGGTCCTTGAGTTCATCCCCGGCGAAACGCTCCAGGACCGTATGAAGCGCATGAGCGATACCGGGAGACAACTCTCCATTCAGGACGCTCTGAAATTTACGATCAATATCTGCGATGCGGTGGGTTATGCCCACCAGCGCGGCATGGTGCATCGCGATATCAAGCCGGCCAACATCATGCTCGATACCCAGGGACAGGCGATCCTGATGGATTTTGGGATCGTCAAAATCCTTGGCGGGGACAGCCACACTTCTACCGGGGCCGTGGTGGGGACTGCACGTTATATGCCTCCCGAGGTCATCCGCGGGGAGGTGGCCGACCATCGTTCGGATATCTATTCGCTGGGTGTGACTCTCTTTGAAATGCTCAGCGGCCGTCCGCCCTTTGTCGCGGATTCGGCGATGACGCTGATGATGATGCACCTGAATGATCCTGTGCCGGATGTGCGCGGCTTTCGGACCGACGTCGACCCCGAATTGGTAGAGATCCTTGAAAAGAGTCTGGCAAAGGGCCGCGAGGATCGTTATCTGTCCGCTACGGAAATGGCGGCGGCATTAAGGCATGCTCTCGCTTACATGGGCAGCCAACCGGCAGTGGCCCGGCCAAAGGATGCAACCCCTGCTCCGCCAGCTGCGACTGTGTTGGATGTACCTACAGTTCAGCCCGCGACAATCGTGGAGAGGCCCGCGCCGGTGCCTCCGACGGCTTCTCAACCTGCACCCCAGACGGTCGTTGAGCCTGCTCCTGATACAGGGAGCCGGTCTCAGCCTCCGCCATCGCAGCCCCCACCTCCTGGCACCAGCGTTTCCACTCCTGCCTCAGCCCCGAGCAGACCCCTCGCGTCGCGCCGGTCGATGTGGATGATTGGCGGTGCAGGGTTGGCTGCCCTGGTCTGTCTCGGAGCTGTATTCGCGCTCGGGAACCGTTTTCTTGGCGGCGTGGCTTCCCCGCCCACCAGCGAGCCCACTGAAACCCTGGCACTGGCAACCAACACAAGCCCTGCTACGCAGGCGGCTGTCGCGCTGGCGACGGAAACGCCCGCCTTCACGGAAACTCCATCGGCCACGCCCACTCCAGAGCCCACAGCGACACCTGAGGGGCCCTATGTTGTCATTACCGACATTCAGGTCCAGGGTAGTCTGTATGCGGTGGATTACGAAGTCCACAATTTCCCTGAAGAGGACAACTTGCATGTCCATATCTTCTTCGACACCGTCCCGCCGGAGCAGGCAGGTTCTCCGGCATCCGGGCCATGGAAGCTGACCTGGGGTGTCTATGGAAATCCTCCGTTCACACAATACGGCATCGCGAACCGCCCGGCAGGGGCCACACAGCTGTGCGCGCTGGTTGCCAATCCGAATCACTCGGTTCAATTGGGCACCGGCAATTGTGTTGATCTGCCGGAGTAAAAATCTTAATTTCCGTACTTCATGAAAGTTGAAAGAATACCCGGTGTTCGATCATTCCCCGGTCAATGTATCCTTTAATATCAGCTCCTTCAGTCTTTTCGGCCGTCCCAGGCTGACCACTTCCTTTTGTCCCGGGCAAGCAGTTCCTCTGCCTCTTTTGGTCCCCAGGAACCGGGCTCATAGGATGCGGGCGGCTTCTTTTGCGATTCCCAGGCGTCGATAATCGGATCGATCAACGCCCAGGCGGTTTCGACTTCGTCCGCGCGGGTGAACAGGGACGCGTCACCATTCAAGACATCCAGCAAGAGACGCTCGTAGGCGTCCGGCAGAGTCGTTTTGCCGAACGAGTCCTCATAGTGAAACTCCATGTCGACGGATCGCATCTTTGCAACCGTATCTGGAACTTTGGCCTCAAAGCGCCAATGAATGCCTTCATCCGGCTGGAGGAAGAGTACCAGCATGTTCGCGGTCAGGTCGCCATCTGTGGATGGGAAAAGCAGATGAGGCGGCTTTTTGAATTCGATAGTGATCTGCGACAGTTTCTCCTTAAGGCACTTCCCGGAGCGCAAATAGAACGGCACGCCCTGCCAGCGCCAGTTATCGATCTGGAGCTTCAACGCCGCGTAGGTCGGTGTTCGGGATTCCGGGTCCACGCCCTTCTCCTGGCGATAACCTTCATACTGGCCGAGGACAGTTCTCCGGGCAACATTTTCCTTTTTTATCGGCTGAATTGAGCTCAGTACTTTGACCTTCTCGTTGCGCAGGGCGGTTGATTCGAACGAGACCGGCGGCTCCATGGCGACCAGCGAGACCAGCTGGAGCAGGTGGTTTTGGAACATATCGCGCAGCACGCCAACACTGTCATAAAAACGGGCACGATGCTCGACACCCACTTGTTCGGCCACCGTGATCTCCACATGATCGATGTAGTTCCGATTCCAGAGCGGTTCGAAGATCGTGTTGGCAAACCTCGTCACCAGGATGTTCTGTACGGTCTCTTTGCCAAGGTAGTGATCGATACGATAGATCTGTCTTTCGTTCAGCGTCTTATGGATTTGCGCGTTCAGCTGGCGCGCGGATTCAAGATCCGTTCCAAATGGTTTTTCGATGACCACCCGCCTCCAGCCGCCTACCTCCGCGAGCTGGTCTGTCATCCCCAGCAGGTCGATGATGTTGGGGAATACCCCCGGCGGTGTCGCCATGTAATAGATCCGGTTGCCCGCACTCTTTTCCCAGTTCTTCAGAAAGCCGCCAAGTTTCTTGAAATCCGCCAGGTCCGTATAACGGCCCTGCTGATAAACTAGATTCGATCCAAAAGTATTCCATTCTTCGGCGGTGTACTCAAACGAGGCGAATCGTTTTAGCCCCTCTTCGAGATGCGTACGGAATTGCTCATCTGTGAAAGCAGTGCCGCCATATCCCACAATCCGGAATTGTTTTGGCATTCGGCCCTTACGATACAAATTGAACAGCGAGGGAACGAGCTTGCGCTGTGTCAGGTCGCCCGATGCGCCAAAGATCACAATGGAGGTCGGTACGTTATTGTTCAATGCGACTCACCTTCTTTCCTGATGGCATGTCCCCCGAATTGGTTGCGCAGCGCGGCCAGCATGCGCGCGGGAAAATTCTCTTCATCCCGGCTGATGAAACGCATTTGCAGCGCCAGTGTGATCACGGGAGCGGGCACGTCCAGGTCGATCGATTCGAATACGGTCCATCTGCCTTCGCCCGAATCGGCCACCCAGGGCTGGATTCCCTCCAGCTTGCCATCTTCGTCCAGGGCACGGGCAGCCAGGTCCAGGAGCCAGGACCGCACCACGCTGCCGTGCTGCCAGATGTGCGAGATCTGTGCGAGATCGAGCCCCAGTTCCTTTTTGGCTTTCATAATTCCGAATCCTTCCGCAAACGCCTGCATCATGCCATATTCGATGCCATTGTGCACCATCTTGACGAAATGACCCGCGCCGTGCGGGCCGACGTGTCCCCAGCCTTTGTCTGCTGCCGGAGCCAGAGTCTCGAAGACAGGGCGCATTTTTTCCACCACCTCCGGCTTGCCTCCGATCATCAGGCTGTACCCTTCCGTCAGGCCCCAGATCCCGCCGCTTGTGCCGCAATCGACAAAGTCGATTCCTTTTGACTCGAGCAGCTCGGCATGCCGGATCGTGTCCTTGTAGTTCGAGTTACCGCCATCGATGACGATGTCACCTTCAGAGAGAAGGCTGGAGAGTTCCTCAATGGTCATATCGGTAGGCTTCCCCGCAGGGATCATCAGCCAGACCGCGCGCGGAGGCTGCAGTTTCCCTACTGCTTCCTGGAGGGTATACGCGCCCTCCGCGCCGAGGCTGATCGCCTCACGAACGGTCGCATCTGTGCGCGCGTAACCGATCACCCGATGCCCGCCGCGCGCCAGCCGCGTGGACATATTCAATCCCATCTTGCCCAGACCGATCATCGCGAGTTCCATGCATGCCTCCTCATAACATTGTGCTACTGCGAGCGCCGAAGTGGGAAGCAATCTCCACTTTCGGGAGGTTTCTCCTCTGCCGAGGAGATTGCTTCACACCCCGCTACGCGGGCCGCTCGCAATGACATTAGCTTTTTGTTTCCTCCGGCAATCGACTTGCCGCCTGTTTGTCCACCAGCCAGATCAATACACCATCTTTCGGGTGGATCCTCTGCGCGGGATATTGGGCTGGATTATATCTGTCACTGAGCACTTCTGCGAATGTATTTGCCTTTTTCTCACCGGTGGCCATAAAAACAACCATGCGCGCGCTGTTAAAGACGGCCGGGGTCAGTGTGACCCGGTTCGCGGGACGGTCCTGGTAGTGCGCGGTGACCGGGATGACCGGCTCTCCTTCTTCGACCCGCGAGCCGGGAAACAAAGATGCAGTATGGCCGTCTTCCCCCATACCAAGATAAACCAGATCGAAGCGTGGCCAATCCAAGCCTGCATCGGCAAAATCCTTCAGGAGGCGGGCATATTCCTCCGCAGCGGAATTGGGCTCAAGTTCGCCTTTCACGCGATGGATACTTGAATCCGGAATGGGAACCCGGCTCAACATCAACTCCTGTGCCTGGCCATAGCTGCTTCGCGGGTCATGCGCCGGGACGCAGCGTTCATCGCCCCAGAAGATATGCACCTTGCTCCAATTAATTTGATCGCGATAGCCTGTCGCTAGCAGTTGGAAGAGACGCGCCGGCGTGTTGCCGCCGTTGAGCGCGACCAGGAAGCGACCGCGTTTCGCAATGGCTGCAGCCGCTTTTTCGGAGAACAAGGTTGCCGCAGCATGGCTTAGAGTCTCTGAATCAGAGAAGACGCGAATTCCCCTTTTCATACTTGTCGAAGACTGTCGCTCGCGACGTGCGACAGCGTGGGTTGCATGTGAGTTTTCAACACGCGATGTGCGCAGGCGACGATGCTTTGCAGCATTTCGCCGGTGCCGCTTACAGAGTTCCGATCGATCAGGTCGCCAAAGGTCACGTGCGGATTCAAACCGAATGTTTCTTTCCCGCTCAGGATTTGGCGGACCAACTGGTACATGAAAGCCAGTCTCTGGCGGTCTGATCTGGCATGCCGGAGCCGGGTGATCGGATGGTGCATCGCAGATTTTGCGATCACGCCGCTGACCATGGTAACCAGCACCCGGGTCTGCGGGACTTTGCGAAGAAAGATCTCGAGGCTGCGCGACCACATGCTGAATTCGGCGCCCGGGTCCGGCATGAAGGCGGGATCTGCTTCGATGCCGCCGCGCGCAAAGATCAAAATTGCACCGCCCTGCCTCAGGTGACGGATGATCTCGCGCACGACCTGCATGCGCCCGGCAATATCATGACGCGCCGGTGCAAAAATGGCGTGCCTGCTCACGTTCGGCAGGTTCTTGAAAAACGGGATCTCGCCGATGATCACCTTGTAATCGAGCCGGGTCACATACGCGGAGATCACCACAGAATCGATGGATGCGGGATGGTTCGAGGCGATCACGAGCGGCCCCTCCGGCGGGATGTTTTCCACCCCGCATGCGCTGTGACTTC
>DASTFG010000349.1:0-3779 GCA_035708785.1 Anaerolineales bacterium | reverse complement strand
CGGCGGTCTGGAAGCGCTGAATGAAGGACTCAGCGCGGCCAACCAGGTCAGCATGGATCACTGGGGCTATGAGACTTATCAACCGTTCTACTGGGAGGAGTATGGCTACAATTACAAGGAAGTTCGCGGCGATCGGGTCGTGTTCTTTATTACCAGCTTCGAGAGAGGAGCGCGTACCTTTACGTATTACGCTCGCGCTACAACCCCGGGTCGATTTACCGCCTTGCCTGTCCAGGCGTATGCCATGTACGATTTCAGTCTCTGGGGTCGTTCAGATAGTGCCAGCGTCCGGATCAATAAATAGATCGTTGTATCCGATCTCTCAAGCTCATCGGCATCTGCAGGATGCCGATGAGCTTCTGCATTTGTACTGGTTTGCGACAAACTACTTTGCCAGGAAATCCAGATGACGACCAACAAGGCCTCTCATACTTGGATTCATCGAATTTGTGAAAGGTGGTCGAAGCGGTGGTCTCTCAGATGCAGAACTCCAGGAATTGGGAGAGATCACCGGCGTGATGGAAGAATCAATCAGCGGCCAACGCGTCGTCAAGGCGGTCGCGCTACGCCGGAACGCCTTTGAGCGTTTCCGTGCCAGCAACGAAAGAGTCTATTAGCCCCGACCTAAATGAAGCTTACTGTTCACAGGTCCCCTCTGAAAACTTTGCAGTTTATCCGCGATCCGTCAGAGCCTTTCTGACTCGTTCCGCCGTAAAAGGCATCTGACGCAGGCGTTGACCTGTGGCATCGAAGATGGCATTCGCTACTGCGGCAGCCGTTGTTACGGTCGAAGGTTCGCCTGCGCCTACTGCAGGCTGGTCAGGACGATTGATGAGCACGATTTCAATAGCCGGTACCTCGGAAAAGGTCAGGATTGGATAAGTCTGCCAGTCAACACTGTTGATGCGCGTTTCGTCAAATTGGACTTCTTCCTTGAGCGCCCGGCTGAGGGATTGGATGACGTTCCCTTCGATTTGATTTTTCACGCCATCCGGGTTGATAATAAGTCCACAGTCGTGTGCAACAACGATTCGATTCACTCGCACCACTCCCGTGTTTTTCTCCACCTCCACCTCAGCAATACAGGCAACGATCCCTTGGTCGTTCTCATAGCGGGCAAAGGCAACCCCGCGTCCGCTTGACACTGTGGTTGCCTGGATGAACGGCGATGGACGTGGCTCCCAGCCAGTTTTCTCAGCCGCAGCGTTCAAGACCGCTCGCTCCCGCGGATCCGCCAGATGGCGTAATCGGAATTCCACAGGGTCAACACCTGCCGCAGCTGCCAGTTCGTCTATGAACGATTCGTTGGCAAAGGTGTTCATCGACCCACCCAGACTGCGGAAGGAGGAGACTCGCAAGAAGGAATTCGGCACATAATGGACCGTTACACGCTGTACTGGGAATCCATAGTTGGTTGGGGCATTACGCTCGGCCCCAAACGAGAAGCGAGTTCGCGGCGCGGGTTGCCCGGAGATTAACTGAGCCGTCACCAGTTGGCTTGCGAAGCGTGGTCGCCTGGTATGGGATGGCGACCAAACGTGATAATCCCAGGCGACCACGTTTCCCTGGCGATCCAATCCGGCGTGCACTTCCACCATCATAGCCGGAGATTTCGGCTCCCAGACAAACTCGTCCTTGCGCGTCCATTGCACCCGCACCGGCCTACCTACCGCTTGGGCCAGAATAACAGCCTCGGCCGCTGCATCATCGGAGCCATTCTGCCCGTAGCATCCTGCTCCCTCTACATGGATCAAATGCACATTTTCCACCGGTAGGTTGAGTAGCTGTGCCAACGCGCCGCGCAAAGGATAGGGGCCCTGTGTGCTTGCCCAGACCGTGACCCGGTCACCCTTGATCTCGGCCACGGCACAGGAAGGCCCAATGGAAGCATGGGCATGATAGGGCTGGTAGTAGGTGGCATGCACCGGTTGCACGGCTCCGGCAAAACCCTTCTCAAGGTCTCCTTGCTCCACCAGTACGCTGTCTTCGCTCTGCTGGCTGCGTAGTGCTGTAAAGAGATCTTGCCGCCGCGGGTAAATAGCAGTCTCCTGCCACTCCACCTTGAGCTGTCTGGCGGCTTGGATTGCCTGCTCTTCGCGTTCGGCTACAACCCCAATGAAATCGCCGCGCCGAACTACCTTGACCAATCCGGGGATATCTTTCACTGAGCTCTCGTCCATTGCGACCAGCTTCGCTGCTGGGCCTGGCGGGCGTACCAGCCGGGCGTGTACCATGCCCGGAATTCGTACATCGTGGATGAAGCTGGGCTGGCCGGCCGCCTTGCGGGGCAGATCCTCGCGCGGCGTTGAAGTGCCCACAATCCGGTAGCTTTCCGGTGATTTCAGAGGAGCCTGATCCGTCACTGGAAGGTTGAAAGCCATGCCACCCATCAATTCTGCATATGTGACTGAGCGATCCGGATGGCGCGCTACAATTATCACGCCATCATGGACAGATAGTTCATCCAGGTTGGCATCCAACCGTTCAGTCGCCATCTCGAGCATGGCACGCCGCGCTTCTGCAGCCGCCTGACGCAGTGCCGTTCCGCTGCTGCTGATCGTCATGCTTCCGGCTGTATAACCTTCATCTGGGGTACGGGCGGTATCTCCCATGACCATGTGCACTCGCTCCACAGGCACATCCAGTTCCTCGGCCACGATCTGTGCCAGAGCCGTGCGAACGCCCGTTCCAAGCTCGACTTTTCCGCTGAAGGCAGTGATGGTTCCATCCGGCTCGATCGCGATCCAATCGTCCAGGAGGTTGGTGGCTTCACCCCGAGCCGCCTCGCGCTGGCCCGAACCGGGGCGGTCTTTTTGGTTGCTGTCTCGGCTGGCCATCAGTCCTCCGGTTGGGACAATAACATCTCTGCGCGCCGCACCGCTCGCAGGACACGCGCCTGCGAGCCGCACCGGCACAGGTTCCCATCCAGGGCGCCGCGGATCTGGATTTCGCTTGGGTGAGGAGTTTTCCACAACAGCGCTGCCGTTGTTATGATCATGCCGTTGAGGCAGTAGCCACATTGGGTTGCCTGCGCCTCGATGAATGCCCTCTGAACCGGATGCAACTCCCCATCCTCGATTAACCCTTCCAAAGTTGTGATGCGGGCCCGGCCCACCTCGGCGACCTGAAGCTTGCAGGACGGCTTTGCCTGATTTCCAATCAGAACCATGCAGGCGCCGCATGTCTCGTCGCCGCAGCCGAAATGAGGCCCTGAGCATCCCAGTTCATTCCTCAGCACGTAAAGGAGTGGCGTATCCGGTGCAGCCTGGACTGTGTGAGACTTTCCGTTCACGATGATGATAATTTTATCTGGCATGCAAAGGTTCTCCTCTGTCTATTCTCTTAGCACTGCATGCATACAGGCTCTTTTTAATTTATGACATGCGTTCGGCACATTCACTACTGTAAGCTATCTGATAACCGCTGGGATCGGCGAAATCGTGTGGTGGCTGGAGCAAGACCAGCCATGTTCCCCCGAACATATGGCCGTCTGCCTCTATCAGCTCAATATGGCGCATATTCGTGTGTCGCCGGGATCAGATAAATAGCAGAAAAGCTACAGTCCTGCTCCTAAAATTAATGCCGCCATTTGTGGCACATGGCGGCGTTTTCCCGCTACGAAGTAAGTAGCGCCCCTGGCGAGATTCGAACTCACAACCAACAGCTTAGAAGGCTGCTGCTCTGTCCGTTGAGCTACAGGGGCAGTGGAGCATAATTCTAACAATTCTAATACGGCTTTGCCAAGTAAGCAAATCTTCCCCCGCCAAGAATACGATCAA
>DASTFG010000348.1:0-8406 GCA_035708785.1 Anaerolineales bacterium | reverse complement strand
TCCTGCCACGCTTTCTGCGTGTACTGATCTTCGGGGGTCTGGGAGTCGGTCTCGTCGCGTATGGTATCTGGGGCCTCAATCGTTCCTTATTGCGCCCCTTCATTCGCCCGGGATATACCGTTGTAGATGAACTCGCCAACTATCGTCGCCGTGATCGCGGGCCGCGCATTGTCGCGATCGGCGGGGGGCACGGACTCGCTACCCTCCTGCGCGGCTTGAAGGTCTACACGCGAAATCTGACGGCGGTTGTAACAGTCGCCGATGATGGGGGGTCATCGGGACGTTTGCGCGAGAGTTTTGGGATCCTGCCGCCAGGTGATATTCGTAACTGTCTCGCCGCCCTCTCGAACGACGAGCAGATGCTTACCCAGTTGTTTCGATACCGCTTCAGCGGAGAGGCGGGGCTGGATGGACACTCCTTTGGCAACCTGTTTATCACCGCGCTGGCCGATATCACGGGAAGCTTCGAAGGCGCCATTGCCGAATCCGGCAAGGTATTATCGGTCAGCGGCCGGGTCCTTCCCTCTACATTGCATGATGTCCGGCTGGTTGCAGATATGCAATTACCCTCCACGCTTACGCAGGTGCGCGTACAGGGGGAGAGCAGCATTCCGAAAATGGCGGGACGGGTGCGCCGCTTGTGGCTGGAACCCAATGACGCGCCTGCATTCCCACCGGTTCTCAAAGCGATTCTGAACGCGGACATGATCGTCGTGGGTCCTGGAAGTTTGTACACCAGCCTTTTGCCGAACCTGCTTGTGCAGGATCTGCTCGGCGCGCTGCGCGCGAGCCGAGCCCTTAAGCTTTACATTTGTAACATTGCTACCCAGGCAGGCGAAACAGATATGTTCTCGGTCTATGATCATGTGCGCGCACTCGAGGAACATATCGGCGAAAGTTTGTTCGATATCATTTTGTGTAATGACAACCATGTTGGCAATCTGAGCGAAGATTCTCAATGGGTGCTGATCGACGAAAAAACTCTGACAGACTCGCGTGTCCATTGTGCGGACCTGGCAGATGAGAGTCATCCCTGGCGCCATGACTCATCCAAGCTGGCGAAGAAATTGATCGAGATTCTAGATGAATATACTGGCCCATTGGATTGAATTGCCAGCGGATTATGCTTTTCGAGAGGACCCAATATTACATTCATCATCTTTGGCAGATGGGCCCTGTGATAAAATCACTTTGTATGCTTAATCACAAACAAACGACGGAGGTTTGAAATGACTGTAAAAGTAGGCATCAACGGATTTGGGCGTATTGGGCGACAGGTGCTCAGGGCCATCCGCGATTACCATGCGGACGAACTGGAAGTGGCGGCCTTCAACGACATCGGCGATCTGAAGACCATGGGCCACCTTCTCAGATACGACTCGAATTATGGGCGCTTCGATGCGAAGGTTGAAGTTGCGGATGACGCGCTGGTCATCGATGGGCAGAAAGTCAGGGCTTTCAAGGAAACCGATCCGGCCGCGATCCCGTGGGGCGACCTGGGCGTGGATATCGTTGTCGAGTCCACCGGCCTGTTCACGATCAAGGAAGATGGTGTCAATAAAAAAGGCAAGACCGTAAAAGGTGCCGTCAACCACATCAAAGGCGGCGCGAAGAAAGTAATTATTTCCGCGCCCGCGGAGGGAGAAGATTTGACAATCGTGCTGGGTGTCAATGAGGATCGGTATGACCCTCAGACCCACCATGTCGTCTCGAATGCTTCCTGTACTACCAATGGTCTCGCTCCAGCGGTAAAAGTGGCACATGATCATTTCAAGATTGCATGCGGTTTCATGACGACTGTCCACTCCTATACGAACGATCAAAAGATCCTTGACCTGCCGCACTCGGACCTGCGGCGGGCGCGCGCCGCGGCGATGAACATCATCCCAACCTCAACGGGTGCAGCGCGGGCCTTGAAACTGGTCATTCCCGATATGGCTGGAAAATTGGACGGTTATGCCTTGCGTGTTCCGACCTCGACAGTTTCGGTCATCGACCTGACTGTTGAGCTGGAGGTCCCAACCACAACAGAGGAATTGCGCCAGGCGTACCGGGATGCCGCGCAAGAGCCTCGCTTTAAGGGGATTCTGCAGGCGGTGGATGAACCCCTGGTCAGCATTGACTACAAGGGCGATCCACATTCCTCATCTATCGATCTGCCGTTCACTCAGGTGCTCGGCAAGGAAAAGAATACTTTGGCCAAGATCGTTGCCTGGTACGACAATGAATGGGGTTATTCGTGCCGCACTGCCGACCTGGCAGCAATGATGGCGAAGAGCCTGTCATAGTACACCGGAAGACAGGTACGCAAGCAAACGCAATTGGCCTGTGTACCTGCGGAGCATTCCATGAACAAAAAAACGGTAAAGGATATCGATCTCAAAGGCAAACGGGTTCTGATGCGCGTCGACTTCAACGTGCCAATGCGGGAAGGTAAGGTGACCGACGACAAGCGGATCCGAGCGTCGCTGCCCACGATGCAATACGTGCTGGATCAGGGTGCATCGCTAATTTTGATGAGCCACCTGGGGAGGCCAAAAGGCGGTCCGAGCCCGGAATTCAGCCTGCGGCCCGTTTCGGAGGTTTTGTCTTCCCTGTTGGGGATCCCTGTCAAAATGGCGCCCGATACGGTCGGCCCCGAGGTCGAGTCGATGGCAAGGGTTTTGCAGCCAGGGGAGGTGCTTCTGCTCGAGAATACCCGCTTCTATCCCGGGGAAGAGAAGAACGATCCGGAGCTGGCAAAGAAAATGGCCGCGCTGGCAGACGTCTACGTGAACGACGCGTTTGGGTCTGCGCACCGCGCCCATTCGTCCACAGAAGGCGTTGCACAGTTCCTGCCCGCGGTTTCAGGGTTCCTGATGGAACAGGAATTGGAGTACCTCGGCCGTGCGACCACTCATCCCGAGAGGCCATATGTCGCCATCCTGGGCGGCGCCAAGATCAGCGATAAGATCTCGGTTGTGGATCATCTTCTTGCCCGGGCCGATCTGCTGATCATTGGCGGTGGCATGGCGAATACCTTCCTCGCCGCCAAGGGCTATAACATGCAGGACAGCCTGGTGGAAACAGATTCCATTGAAACCGCGAAATCCATTATGGAAAAATCAGGTGAAAAGGTCCTCCTGCCAATTGACGCGGTGATCGCCGATAAGTTTGATGCAGAAGCCAGCACGCAAGTGGTCACTGTGGATAAGATTCCCGCAGGATGGCGCATGATGGACATCGGGCCAAAGTCTGTGGAGGCATTCAAAAATTCTATACGGGATGCCAAGCTGATCGTCTGGAACGGGCCAATGGGTGTTTTCGAAATGCCGAAGTTCGCAGAGGGGACGTTCGCCATCGCAAAGGCGCTGGCTGAGTCCGGTGCGACGACGGTGATCGGCGGCGGTGATTCTGCCAGCGCAGTCAAGAAGGCGGGAGTCGCCAGACAGATGACGCACGTCTCGACGGGCGGGGGCGCGTCGCTGGAATTCCTGGAAGGCAAGGAGTTGCCCGGCGTTGCGGCGCTGATGGATAAGTAGTGATTTCTCTGATCAAGCCGCGTAAGGCGGTACATCAAGGAAGCCCCGCGAAATCTTGCGGGGCATCTAATTTCAAATGAATGCCAGCTTCATGCAGCCATATTTCGCCCTCCGTTGTACGCTATAATCAGGCCAGTTTCCTCGGAGTATCCACATGCCTTTTGATGTCGGTGAAAATGTCGGTCGGTATCGCATTGTCGAGCAACTGGGGCAGGGGGGCATGGCAACAGTATTCAGGGCCTATGATAGCGAGCTGGATCGCGCTGTGGCTCTCAAAGTCCTTCATCCTGGCTTCAACGACGATCCGGCTTTTGAAGCCCGCTTTCGGCGTGAAGCGAGTCTGGTGGCTATGTTGGAACATCCGCAGATCGTCTCTGTCTACGATTATGCGGAGCATGAGAAACGGCCCTACCTTGTTATGGAATATATCGAGGGGAGGACACTAAAAACGCGATTAAGTCGAGGCTCGCTCAGTGCCGAAGAGATCGACAGGGTCGTGGAGGCGGTCGGCTCGGCGCTGGCGTACGCTCATGGCCATGGGATTCTACATCTTGACGTCAAACCTTCCAATGTCCTGATTTCGAGGGCGGGGCAGGTTTTTCTTACAGACTTCGGGCTGGCGCGTATGGCTCAGTCGGGCGATGCAGCCCTTTCCGCAGAGATCGTCATGGGGACGCCGCAATACATCTCACCCGAACAGGCTCTGGGCAAGACAGATCTGGATTCTGGCACGGACATCTATTCATTCGGTGTAGTACTGTATGAAATGGTTGTGGGACAGGTCCCCTTTACGGCGGATACCCCATCCGGCGTGATCCACCATCACATTTACACGCCGTTGCCTCTGCCGCAAACAGTCAATCCTGATGTGCCCGAGCAGGTCGAGATCGTGTTGCGGAAAGCTCTCGCAAAGGACCGGGCCGATCGTTATCAAGATGTGCTCACCATGATTCGGGACTTCAGGAGTGCCTGGGCACAAACGGCCAGGCAAGGTGCAGGCTTCGAGTCGCACCGCCCTGGATAATTATAGATCATAAGATTTTATTTCAGTTCTCATCCAAAAGCTCATAGAGAGGTTACTCTGCGATGTTCCGAATACCATTTGTTGCCGGAAATTGGAAGATGAACAAGACCGTCGCTGAGGCCCGCGAACTGGCCTCCACGCTGAGTGTAGAATTGCGCGAGTTCTCAACTGTGGAAAAAGTACTTTGTCCTCCGTTCACTTCTCTCCCGGTCCTGGCCCCCATGCTGGAAAACTCGGAGATCGGGCTCGGCGCGCAGAACATGCACTGGGAAGAGAAGGGCGCGTTCACCGGAGAGGTGGCGCCGGGCATGGTGAAGGAATTCTGCAGATACGTGATCATCGGTCACTCGGAGCGCCGCGCCTATTTCGGCGAAACGGATGAAAGTGTAAATCGGAAGCTTCACGCTGCGCTCAATTTTGAGCTGATTCCCATCGTTTGTGTGGGTGAGACTCTGGACCAATACGAATCAGGGCGCACGTCCGAGGTTGTCCGCCGCCAAATCAGCCTGGGCCTGGCTGAGGCGGACTCCACAAGCGCGCGTCGCATCGTGGTGGCCTACGAACCGGTCTGGGCCATCGGGACAGGAAGAGCCTCCAGCGGGGAAAATGCGAACGAAGTGGTAAGCCAGGTAATTCGTCCCGCACTGAGCGATCTTTTTGGAGCGGAGATTGCGCAATCCACGAGAATCCTGTATGGCGGTTCTGTCACCGCCTCCAACGCATCCGAATTCTTTACCCAGCCCGAAATCGACGGTGCGCTCGTAGGGGGGGCAAGTCTGAAGGTTCAGGAATTCGTCGGAATTACGAAGGCTGCGGGTCAATAGTTTTAAAGTGGGGGAATAAAGACAATGGCTCAACTTGCCGGTCTGTTCTGGTTCATTATCATGCTTGTGCCGCTGATCCTGCTTCAGCGTATCTTACATCGCGAAATTCAGGCAGTTTTCCTGATCGCGACTCGTGACCAGAGATTGGCTATGGGCCTCTTTTCCATCCTCTTCCTGCCGGGCGTTTTCCTGCACGAGCTGAGTCATTTTTTGGCGGCAAAGCTTCTTTTAGTTCCGACCGGAAAGTTTTCTATTTTCCCCAGATCCCTGCCTGATGGTCGCCTACAGCTTGGCTATGTGGAAACCGCCCGGTCAGATGTGGTGCGTGATTCGCTTGTAGGCGCTGCGCCCTTGATTGCCGGCATCATATTCGTGGCTTATGTTGCGATCTACCATCTGCAACTGCGCGTCCTTTGGGATGTGTTCCGCAACGGCCAGCTAGATTTGTTCTGGATGGGCGTGCGCTCGCTGCCCCAAGCCAGGGATTTCTATCTGTGGTCCTATCTTGCGTTTGCAGTGAGCAGCACGATGATGCCCTCACAATCCGACCGCCATGCCTGGCTGTCCCTGCTTTTGTCGATTGGGTTCTTGGTTGCCCTTGCACTGCTGTTTGGTGCCGGGCCGTGGATGCTGAGCAATATTGCTCCTCGTGTGAGCAGTTTTCTAAGCTCTGTGGCCGTGATTTTTGGCTTGAGCGCATTTGTACATGCGGTGCTGACCTTGCCGACGGCGCTGGCACATAAATTGCTGGCACGCGCGACCGGCGTCGATGTCGCGTGAGCGCCCTCTGTCGGCAGCGTTCATTTCTTACACTACTCGACCGTTACTGCCGAACAGGTAAACGCGGAAATTTTGATTTGCGTGTAGTCATTAAGGCACAACATTGCTTCTCAAGAAACAATTCGATAAAGGGACACCTCAGAGGGGCAGGGGCCAAAATGCTCAAGAAGCTGGGAACCACTTTTGGTTTTTGCTCATTGCAGAGATCATCGTACGGGCCTTTTCCATTACTCCTCGTTCGCTCTTAAAGGCCAGCATCCCGATTGCCCGGTCAAAACTGACCCAGCGTGCCTCGGCAATTTCATGGTCATGATCAGAAACGTTTCCACTGCGGTATTCCAGCAGGTAAAAATGAACAAACTTGTGATATCGGACGGGCCTTCCATACTTCACCGCACGGTACCAGTACTCGATCGTCTCGATCAGCGCCAGGAGATTAGTTTCGACACCGGCCTCCTCTCTGACCTCCCGCTGTGCGGTCATCTCGGGTAATTCACCGGGATCCACGATCCCTTTGGGCAGTTGCCACCTCAGGCTGGGTCTCACGGAGACAATGACTCCCTCCAGCTCGGGGCCGTCCCACCGGAACGCGACTCCGCCAGCAGAGATCTGGTTCAAAGTCGCGATCTTTGCTTTTTCAGTCGATGGCTGGCGTTGTTTTTTGACCATAGGGCTGTTGGTTCGGATTATATGTCCTGGCCGTGTTAGCTGGAATGGCGCAGACTAGGGGAAACTCCCATATACCGGTACGGGCTGTTCCCCATTGTATATGTTTCATCCGCCCGGTAAGATTTTAGGAGATGAATCTGAATCCCAAATTCCTGTAAATATGATGAAGGAGAAATACCATGGCCAAGAAAATGACTAGTCTGGACGAGTTGTATGTTGACCTCTTGAAAGATCTTTTTAGTGCCGAGAATCAGCTGATCAAGGCGCTCCCCAAGATGGCCAAAGCGGCCGGCGCCTCGGACCTTCGGAGTGCCTTTGAGGAACACCTCAGGCAGACCAAGAACCAGGCCGAAAGGATCGAGCGCATCTTTTCAGAGCGCGGGAGCAGCAGCCCCAGAGGCAAGAAGTGCGTCGGCATGGAAGGGCTCATCGAAGAGGGCAAGGAGATCATGCAGGAGAATATGGAAGAGCAGGTTATGGATGCAGGCCTGATCGCTGCCGCCCAAAAAGTCGAGCATTATGAGATTGCGAGCTACGGTACAGCCCGAGCCTGGGCACAGCAGCTGGGCTATGACCGGGATGCCGATCTGCTGCAGCAGACGCTGGAAGAAGAGTCGGCGGCGAATGAGAAGCTGACCCGGATCGCCGAGAGCCACGTCAACATCCAGGCTCGTTAATTGAAATTCCATCTCTGCAGTAAACGAAATGGCCAGCCCACATGTGGGCTGGCCATTTACAATTCGGCTCCTCTAAGCTGATTTAGGCCTCGGGACGTTCAAATATTTCATAATAGCCTTTATCCAATTCGTCATCGTCGATGTGGGCGTATCGTTGGGTGATCTGAATGTTTTCATGTCTGGCTAGTGCCTGTGCAAGTTTAAGATTGCCGGAAGCGCGCAGGATGGTGGAGACAAAGTAATGCCTGAAGGAATGAGGGGTGATGCGTCCTTCCGCCTCGCTTCCCAGCGCCTGCTTTACCCGTTCCGCAACAATATTGCGGCCTGTTGTCGGCGTGATAGGCTTGATCTTTTTGCCCGTACCCTTATCATGGCGGGCGAAGAGGGGCAGGGAGGTCAATTGTTTTCCTGAGCCGCCGTCGAGTTCGGATCTACGAGAAAGATAGTCCTTCAGGGCACGCATTGCTCGTAGGGTAAAACGCACAACGGCCTGTTTATTCCCTTTGCCGATAATGATCGCCCGGCCTTCATTCCAGTCTAAATCGCCTCGCCGCAGGTTACAAGCTTCTTGGACACGCAGGCCTGTGTCAGCGAGTGTTAACAAGAATGCCCGGTCGCGCATTGCGCGTAACCGTTCAACTTCGGATTCGGCGGGGAGGGATGCAAGGTCTGATGCAAATGCAAGGACGCGCTCGATCTCGTTCGTAGGGAATTGCGGCAAGCGGACGCCAGGTTTGCGAGTCCGCTGTTCAATAAGCAGGTCCATGCGTGGAAGATTTATTTCGGCTAGCCGTTCGGCGGCCAGGTACTTAAAGAAGCGTGCGACCGCACGGACATAAAGCTGTTCCGTCGCCGGTGAGAAGGACTTCAAGTGCACCGCAAGCCTTGAAATCATATCTTCTCCCAGCATG
>DASTFG010000347.1:0-3674 GCA_035708785.1 Anaerolineales bacterium | reverse complement strand
AAAAGTAGAAGCACAATTCCGATGGCTCCCAGGGTGAGCCAACGCACCACTGGCCTTTGCTGATTGAAGACTTGTTCTGCCTCTCCTTTTGGCCGGCCTAACCGCCAGTAGCTGATGCCGCCGATCAGCAGGAACAAGATGATGGCCCCCACCAATGTCAATCCGCTGACCGCGAAGAACTGCCTGATGATGCCTGCCAGAGGTCCCCAACGGAGCGAGACTGTGACGATCAAATCCCGTAGCAGGCCGGTCAACAGTACCCAGAGGATGGCCTGCGTCAGCGCGCCTCGCAGCCGCTCGGGAAGCAACAGGATGCCCGCCGCCGCGGCGCCAAGCAGCAGGCCAACTGTCAGCAGGATCAGGATGCCGATCCCAACGCCCTGCCCAAAGGTCAGGATGCGGTAAAGGTCTGGGGAGGCGTTGATGAACATCGTGCGCAGGTTGACGGCATTCCCGATCAGCACCAGCGTGGCCAGAACCGCGCTGCCTATCAGGCCGGAAAGCAGACCCGCCAGAAGCAGCCGCGAGGCGGGCTGCTGCGGGATGCGGCGAAGGCTGGCATACGCCGAGAGCAGGATCGGTGCCATGAACAGGACCTGACCCATGGTGAACACCCCGCTTACAACGTACCGCCCGCTAAAAGTAGCCACCATGCCAACCAGAGAAAGGAGAACGGCCACTCCTCCCCCGAGGAGACCAGCCTGAGCAGCATCTTTCCAGAGGGAATCTGATTTGGTTTCCATAAACTACTTTGCCTCCTCAGGCTTTTGCCTGCGTCAGGCGCTCGCCCAGGATACCGGACGGACGGAAGATCAAAATAAAGACCAGGATGGTAAAGGCAATGGCATCCTTTAACTGATTGGGGGCAGGGATTCCTAAGCCATCCAGGAACAGGTTGGGACCGATCGATTCCAACAGTCCCAAGACCATAGCGCCCAGGAAAGCGCCCGGGACGTTCCCGATACCGCCCAGCACCGCCGCCGTAAAAGCCTTAAGACCGGGGACAAAGCCCATGAAAAAGTGAGCAACGGGGAATAAGAGCAGGTAAAGAATACCGGCAATCCCGGCCGATAGCCCGCCCAGTGCAAAAGTTGTCGCGATGACGCGATCCACGTTGATGCCCATCAGTGCTGCAACTTCTTTGTCCTCCGAAACCGATCGCATCGCTTTGCCGATCTTGGTCCGCTGCACGATCGTATACAGAATCAGCATCATAATTAAAGCGCCTACGATGGCTGCAGCCTGCGTCTTGAAAATGCGGATACCGCCGATCAGCCAAAAGCCTCTAAAGAACTCCATATCCGGGAAGGCTTTCAAGCTTGCCCCGTACAGGCCGCGAAATGTATATTGCAGAAAAAATGAGGCTCCTATCGCTGTAATCAGGGGCACCAGGCGAGGCGCGCCGCGCAGAGGGCGATAGGCGATGCGCTCGAGCAGGATAGCGATCGAAGATGAAACGACTGCCGAGACCAGCATAACAATCAACAGACTGAGCAGTGGATAGGTATTCCACCAGCCGAGGGCGACCAGAGCCTGGGCTGCAAAAGTCGCGGTAAAGGGCCCGCTCATAAAGACCTCACTGTGGGCGAAATTGATCATCCGCAGGATCCCATAGACCAGCGTGTACCCCAGGGCGATCAATGCATAAACGCCTCCCAGGGCAAGGCCGGTGATCGTAAGATCGATCCAGGTCGAGGGGGAATACTTTCCGGAATTGAGCGTTATGATCGATCCCCAAATCACGCCAACAAGGATTAATAGGCCTACGGCCCATATAATGATATCCGTCAATGTAATTCGTTGCATCCAGTTACGAAGCATGTTTCAACTCCTTTGCCGGTCAGGTTCTGAATTTCTCAATGACCGGGTTGGCGAGATCAAATAATTCTGAACTGAATATCTGAAAGAAAACGATCGATAATATCTGTTCGATATGAGATCAGGGCCGGATATCTCTCTTTAGTTAGACTTGAGGGGCGAGATAACACTCGCCCCTCAAGGACTAAGGTTGATCTAGCTACTCGATAGAAGTTTTACGGCCAGATGCGCTCAGGCGGGAACTGCCCGGCATGCGATTCGTATACGGCGATCTTCGGATCGGCGCAGTCGCCGGTCGGCGTGCAGGTCAGGCTGCCGGTTAGACCGGGGAAGTTCGAGGTCGCGTAGAGCGCGTCTCGCAGGCCCTGCCGCGGGATGTGCAGGGTGCCATCTTCGTCCTGCACCGCCACCTGTTCGATCGCGGCAAAGATCATATTGGTTGCATCAAAAGCATGCGCATGGAAGATGCTGATCGGCTCGGTGCCAAAGAGTTCCTGATATTTCGGCAGGAACGTGCTCTGGTATTCAGGACCGAAAGCGGCCAGGTCCGGGCTGGAGAGGAACAGGCCCTCGACTGCTTCACCGGCGCCCTCGACCACATCCTCTGTGAACATGCCATCGGCACCCATCAGGCGAACATCCTCCAAGCCGGGAACTTCCTTGGCCTGGCGTGTGATCAGGCTGCCGGCGTTCACGAAGATCGGCATGTAGATGAACTCTGGTTCTGTGGCCGCGATGCTCGTCAATGCGCCTGTGAAGTCGGTCCCGTTCGGATCCACCGCTTCTGTCGTTGTAACGGTGCCGCCCCTTTCCTGGAAGCTCTGTGCGAACACTTCCTGCAGCTTCTCGGCATACAGAGAGCCGTCATGGATGGTTGCAGCTGTCGTTACCCCGAGTTCCTCGAAGGCAAACTGTGCGGCTGCCGCACCCTGAACTTCATCATTGTGCGCGGTGCGCAGATAGCCGGGATGCTGGTTCTCATTGCCCTCTTCTGTCAGGTCGGGCGCGGTATTTGATGGCGAAACGATGGCAAAACCGGCATCCGAAAGGAGCGGGACAGCGACCCGGGCTGCGCTGGAGCATGATGTCGCGAGAACCGCAACAATCGTTGGGTCGGCAGCAAGCCTGGTGCCGGCTGCCTGGCCGCCTTCGGCCGAACAGCCGTCATCTTCGCCGGTTAGCTGGACATCGTGGCCTAAGACCTGGCCTTTCAAGTTGATAGCCACTTCGATGCCGTTGCGCGAGTCGATGCCGAGGGTCTGATCGGGGCCCGAGATGACCAGGGCATACGCAAGGTGAATCGGTTCATTGGGTCCGATATCGACACAGCCTATCGGATCTGTACATTCAAACGTGGGAGCTGCAGGAGCACAGGCCGCCAGTGCCATGCCGGCAATGACAAGCATTGCAAGTAAGGCGTACGAACGCTTAAACATTCTTCCTCCTCCAAAACTTAGTGGTGATCTTGAGACTTTCCCGCCCTCCGGCGGGTTTGACGCTGCGAGCCGACAAGGCTATGAAATGTCAGCATCACCTCCTTTGCCTAGAAGTCGTTCCAAATCCATTTAGCAAAGAGCCGGAGAACATCCTCCTTGTGGGCACGAGTTTCTCACGGCTCTGAAAACGGCATATGACTGATATCACAAAATACATTGTTAATTAATTAACAACCAATGTTAAGTGAAATTTCCCAAAGGGTCAAGTGTATGACCATGCTGATTTATTTCTTTTCCTGGGGCTTGTAGAGCAATTGTTCGCGAATGCGCAAATCCGTGTTACGGATCTTCATCGCTAGGTCTGCGGCCAGGTTATACATCAGCCGGTAGCCAAGCTGAGGATAGGTCTCGCAGAGCATG
>DASTFG010000346.1:0-4396 GCA_035708785.1 Anaerolineales bacterium | reverse complement strand
CGCCCTGGCAGACGAGCTGCGTGAAAGGCTGGCCCTCGTGCGTCAGGGCGGCGGCGAGAAGTACCGCAAGCGCCAGGAGGAGCAGGGCAAGCTCTTCGTGCGCGAGCGCATCGACCGTCTGCTCGACCCCGGCGCGCCGTTCCTCGAGCTCTCCGCCCTGGCTGCCTGGGACCTTTATGAGGGCGAGGGGCCCGGCGCCGGCATCGTCACAGGGATCGGGCGCGTCGGCGGCCGCGAGGTGATGATCGTCGCCAACGACGCGACCGTCAAAGGGGGATCGTACTTCCCGATGACGGTCAAGAAGCACCTGCGCGCCCAGCAGATCGCCGAGGAGAACCGCCTGCCCTGCCTGTACCTGGTCGATTCGGGCGGGGCGTTTTTGCCCCTGCAGGACGAGGTCTTCCCGGACGTGAACCACTTCGGGCGCATCTTCTACAACCAGGCGCGCATGTCGGCCAAGAAGATCCCGCAGATCGCGGCGGTGATGGGGAGCTGCACGGCGGGCGGCGCCTACGTCCCGGCCATGAGCGACGAGGCGGTCATCGTGCGGGGCACGGGCACGATCTTCCTGGGCGGACCGCCGCTCGTCAAGGCCGCGACCGGGGAGGACGTGAGCGCGGAAGAACTGGGCGGCGCGGACGTCCATACGCGGCTCTCAGGCGTGGCGGACCACTTTGCCGAAGACGACGAGCACGCGATCGAGATTTTGCGCGGCATCGTGGAAACTTTGACGAATGACCAGAGAGGCAAGAACTGGCTCTCTCGTCTTTCTTCTTCCCCTCCTGAAGAGCCCCTGTATCCTGCGGAAGAAATGTATGGCATTCTCCCCGCTACTTTCCGTGAGACTTATGATGTCAGAGACATCATCGCCCGGCTGGTGGACGGCAGCAGGTTCCGTGAGTTCAAAGCCCGCTACGGGACGACCCTGGTCTGCGGGTTCGCGCGCATCCACGGGTACCCGGTCGGGATCATCGCGAACAACGGCGTGCTGTTCAGCGAGTCGGCGCTCAAGGCGGCCCACTTCATCGAGCTGTGCGACCAGCGCGGGGTTCCGCTCATCTTCCTGCAGAACATCACGGGCTTCATGGTGGGGCGCGACTACGAAGCCGGCGGAATCGCCAGGGACGGCGCGAAGATGGTGCATGCGGTCGCCAACACGCGCGTCCCCAAGCTGACCGTGGTGATCGGCGGCTCGTTCGGGGCGGGTAACTACGCCATGAGCGGCCGGGCCTACGGCTCGCGCTTCCTGTGGATGTGGCCGAACGCGCGCATCTCGGTCATGGGCGGGGAACAGGCCGCGAACGTTTTGCTCACGATCAAACAGGACCAGCTGGCGCGCGAAGGCAAACCCGCCCTGACCAGGGAGGAAGCAGATGAATTCATGCGCCCCATTCTGGAGAAATACGAGCATGAGGGCAACCCCTATCATTCCACCGCGCGGCTCTGGGATGACGGCGTGATCGATCCGGTGGATACACGTCAGGTGCTGGGGCTGGCGCTGTCGGTTGCCCTGAACGGGCCGGTGGAGGAGGGTGGGTTTGGGGTGTTTAGGATGTAGTATGAAAGAGGAAAGAAGAAAGAGGTTTGAACGATTATGAAGTATGCTGACTGGCTTGTTCAAATCCCGGCAGAAATCACCAACGACCCAATTTGGAAGCTTGAGGTCTATCGGCTGGCTTTGTTTATAGATGACATTGGTTGGCCTGATGTTCTTGCCTTGTCAAAAAACAGCTTGATGTGGGGAGTAGCTGATCAACTCCATCGCTCACTTGGTTCTATCAGTGCAAATCTAACAGAAGGATATTCTCGAAGTAAAGGACTTGACCGCGCCCGATTTTTCGAAATTTCACTTGGTTCAGCGCGCGAGAGCCGAGACTGGTACTATAAATCTCGGCATATTCTATCTGCTGCGGTTATTAAACACCGTATGGGCTTGGTCACACATATTATTGGCATGCTGACACCAATGATTTCACATCAACGCAAAAACGCGATTCGAGAAGAACAAGCCGACTACAGCACCTCACCACAACCATCAAACCTGTTGCTTGACTCGGAAGTACCTATGCCTTAAACCTTCTTTCCTCTTTCATCTTTCTTCTGAAAAGAAATGATGTTAAACCATTGGCTATTAACTAACACCTCTATTTAGGAGCGCTGCCATGACAACTCCCTCTTACGAATACTACGGCATGCTCGCCGAGTTCTGGGACCTGTTCCGCGGCGACACGTCCACCTGGCCCGACCGCTTTTTCTTCCTGGATGTTGTCAAGCGGTACGGCCAGCCCGTGCTGGATGTCGGCTGCGGGACCGGGCGCATCCTGCTGGATTTCATGCAGCAGGGCATCGACATCGACGGCGTCGACAATTCTCCCGAGATGCTCACCCGGCTGGAGCAGAAGGCCGGGAAGCTGGGTTTGAAGCCGGCCGCCTACCGGCAGGAGATGACCGGGCTTTCCCTGCCGCGCAAATATCAGGCCATCCTTGTCCCGTCCAGCTCGTTTCAACTATTACTGGATGCCGCGCTGCCGCCGATCGCGATGAGTCGCTTTTACGAGCACCTGCTGCCAGGCGGTGCTTTGGCGATGCCGTTCATGACGCTCTGGAAGCAGGGCGACCCCCTGGAGAGCGATATCACCCGCGAAGTGACCCGCCCGGAGGACGGCGCGACGATCCGCCGCTGGCAGTACGCCCGCTTCGACCCCGAAACCGAGCTGGAGGATTCGATCGACCGCTATGAGATCATCCGCGACGGGCAGGTCATTGCCTCCGAAGAGCACAAACAATCGCCTGCCACGCGCTCGTACACGCAGGAGCAGGCCGCCGCGTTATATCAAAAGGCGGGCTTTCAGGATATCCAGGTCTTTCATGAGTTCACCTTCGAGCCCGTCAGGCCGGAAGACAGTTTGTTCAGCGTACTGGGAGTGAAGCCGGAATAAATGGAGGAGAATCAAATGACATTCGAAGGATCCAGATCAACAGGCAGCCCGCACAATTTCCTGGCCCAGCTCGTCGGCAGCTGGGCCGGCACGACGAAATTATGGGTCGAGCCCGGCACGCTCATGGACGAGTCGCCGGTGCAGGGCAGCATCCAGCTCATCCTCGACGGGCGCTTTGCGCTCTATCTCTATCAGGGATCTGTGGAAGGCGAGGCGCAGCACGGCGTGTTCACGTTCGGCTACAACACGACACTCGACCGCTACGAGGCCAGCTGGGTGGATAGCTGGCACAACAATACCGCGATCATGTTTTGCACTGGCAAGGAGAAAGAGAACGGATTCTTTGTGCTGGGCAGTTACCCCAACCCCACAGGCGGACCCGACTGGAACTGGCGCACGGAAGTGGAGCTGGTCGACCCGGATCATCTGCTGATCACTGCCTACAACATCACGCCCGAAGGTGCCGAGGCAGTCGCGACGCTATCACAATTGACGAGGTTGAAGAAATGAAAATCCTGATCATCGGCGGGACGCGCTTCCTCGGACGCCATCTTGTCAACTCGGCCCTGGCGCGCGGGCATCGGGTGACATTGTTCAACCGCGGTCTGACGAACCCATATCTGTTCCCGGACCTGGAAACGATCGTCGGTGACCGGGAGACAGGCTTTACCGAGCTGATGTGCCACGAATGGGATGCGGTCGTCGACACCTGCGGGTATCTGCCGCGCCTCGTCCAGCTCTCCGCCTCGGTCCTGGAAGCCTGCGCGGGGCGATACGCCTTCATCTCGTCCATCTCGGTCTATGCCGGGTTCAGCAAAATCGGCATCGATGAATCCGATCCGGTGGCCAGGCTCGAAGATGAAACGGTCGAGGAGATCACCGGCGAGACCTATGGCCCGCTCAAGGCCCTGTGCGAGCAGACCGTGCAGAACGTGTTCGGGGATGCGCGCACCCTGAACATCCGTCCGGGCCTGATCGTCGGACCGTATGATCCCACCGATCGCTTTACCTACTGGCCTGTGCGCGTCGCCCGCGGCGGCGATGTCCTCGCGCCCGAGGGCCCGGAGGCGCCTGTCCAGATCATCGACGCGCGCGACCTCGCGGATTTCATCCTCAAACTGCTCGAAGAAGGCTCATCCGGCACGTTCAACGCGACCGGCCCGGATTATGAATTGACGATCGGCGCGCTGCTCGAGGCCTGCAAACGGGTCAGCAATAGCGATGCAAACTTCATCTGGGCGCCGGCAGAGTTCCTCAGGCGGCAAGAAGTCGCGCCGTGGAGCGATATGCCGGTCTGGATCCCCAACACGGAAGAGGATGCAGGCTTCTCACGGGTGGATATCTCCAGGGCCCTGCGCGCGGGTCTGAAATTCCGTCCCCTGGAAGAAACGGTCCGCGATACGCTCCAATGGGCGCGGCTCCGCCGCTCGGACCGCGGCTGGAGCGCCGGCCTGAGC
>DASTFG010000345.1:0-5676 GCA_035708785.1 Anaerolineales bacterium | reverse complement strand
CTTTGGGAGTGCGATTCTGATCTTCCTGCTTCGACAGAATTTCAAGAGCATCCCAAAGGATCTGGATGAAGCTGCCATGCTGGATGGGGCGGGACCGCTGCGGATCCTGATCTCGGTCATCCTGCCGCAGTCGGTTCCGGTTGTCACCACGGTTGCTTTGCTGCACTTCTTTTACATCTGGAATGAGACGCGTCTTTCGAGCTTCTATCTGGGCATCTCACCAAATCTGCAAATGTTTCCTTTGGGGTCCAGCGCAGCCAGTCCTTTTTCTTCACGCCCGAGGCTCTTATGGTGGGGGCCCTGGTGGTGATGGTTGTGCCGGTTGTCGTGCTCTTCCTCTCACAGCGATTCTTTATGCAGGATATGATCGTCACACAAATCGAGAAGTAGACCGATGAAACCAACTCGTATCATTGTTCTTCTGTGGCTGGCCTGGGGGCTGATTGTGATCGGCTTTCAGGCCTGGGCTACTGCGCGGATTGTGCCCCGGTACCCGGATCGCGCCCAGGATTGGACCGCGCGGTTCACCGGCGAGGGCTATCAGGAAGGCCATGTATATTTGCTCGAGCCTTTCATGAACGATCAGGTGGCCTGGGATTCTGAATACTATCTCGCCATCGCGGTCGGCGGTTATGACGATCCGCGCTCGCCTCACCTCACACCACAAGGCGTCACAACGGTAGTCCGGGATCATACTGGGACTCAATCGGGCTCGAGTTTTGATACAAATCTATCCTTGAGCTACGCGTTCTTCCCTTTTTATCCGTTGATGATACGGATTTTTGTATTTCCACTTCAAATCCTGGGGCTGAACGCGATCGCGACGGCCACGCTGGCAGGTGTCCTTGTTTCCGCGCTGGGAACCCTGCTGGGGATGCTGGCGCTGTTCGATATCACGCGCGACAGTCTCGGGGAAGAGGGCGCGTTGCGCGCGGTCTTTTATCTGATCATTTTTCCGACCGGCTTTTACCTCATCCAGGTCTATACGGAGGGGCTTTTCATTGGCCTGACTTTTGGTTGCCTGGCGATGCTGAAACGCAAACACTGGGTCGCCGCGGCCGTTCTTGGAATTGCTGCAACCCTTACCCGTGCGGTGGGTGTTACGCTGGTCATTCCGATGGTCCTTGCCTGGATTCGTACCGGCGAGTGGATGGACATTGACCTGGAGTGGCGGCAGATGTACCATCAGGGTATTCCGCTGCGCCTGCTGGCGCATGGCCTGTTGTCATTCTCGCCGCTGATCACATTCCTGATCTGGAAGTTCTCCTATCTGGGACTGGCCTTTGATTATGTACAGGCAAATAACTTTTATCGAGGTTTCCTTTCACTGGGTACGGCCTTTTCAAATTGGATGGGAGCCCTGCAGACGATGCTCAGCGGGGCAAATCCGCAACATACGGCTTATTACATCACCGAATTTCTCGGTATTGCGATCGGGATTTTCACCTGCCTCGCTGCTCTAAAAACACATCCCGAAGTCGGCTGGTTTAGCCTGGTCGTTGTGCTGCTTTCCTGGGGAAGCGGGCCTGCTCAGGGGATGCATCGCTACGTCCTGGGCGCACCAGCCATATTTATCACTCTGGCGCGCTGGGGCAGCAATCCGGTCTTTGACCGCGCATGGACGATCCTGAGTATCCTCTTGATGGGCATGCTTGCCATGTTATTCGCATTCGATATGTGGGTCGCATAGAAACCTCATTCTTCGTGTAAAATATATGTTCGATGCATTTCCAAGGCCAGTGATTACAAAGATATGTCTTTGAACCTGCTTGCCCGAATCCCGTTTTTTACAGATCTTCCTTCCGAAGAATTGGATCGCCTCGTAGCGGAGATGGATGTCGTCAATCTGAATTCAGGCGACATCCTGTTTCGTGAGGGAGATCCGGGGGAACACCTGTATGTGGTCGTCAACGGCCAGCTCGAGATCCTGATGGCGCCTGACACCGACGACGAGTTGATCCTCAACGTCCTTTACGAGGGTGAATATCTGGGTGAGATGAGTCTTATCCAGCCGGGGGGGCATCGCACGGCGAGTGCCCGGGCGCGGGGAGATGTGGTGTTATTGAGTATGAATCGCAAGCAATTCAGAGGTCTCCTTCAGCGCCATCCTGAATTGGCCAATGAAATGGTGAACGTGCTCAGCCAGCGCTTGGACAACACCAACATCTCCACCTTTCGCGATCTGACGGAGAAGAACCGGCAGCTGCAGCAGGCTTTCGACGAGCTCAAGGCGGCCCAGGAGCAATTGATCGAAAAGGAACGCCTCGAGCGGGAGCTTCAGGTGGCTGCCGATATTCAAATGTCTATCTTGCCCAGCGTTCTGCCGGTGCACGAGGCCTTCGATTTTGGCGGGCGCATCCTTCCTGCTCGCCAGGTGGGCGGCGATTTTTATGATGTCTTCAGCCTGGGGAATAATAAGTTCGGGGTGCTGATCGGCGATGTGGCCGACAAGGGCGTCCCCTCTGCCATCTTCATGGCGCGGGCACATGCGCTGATCATAGCGGAGGCGGATAGTGCCACGACACCGGGAGAAGTCTTGCGCAAGGCAAACAAGCACATCACGCGCCTGGAAAAATCCATCCAGTTTGTGACTGCCCTGTATGGGGTCCTGGACGCCACGACTGGCGAGTTTTCGTATGCCCGGGCAGGTCATGAGCCTCCCCTGTTACTGCATGACCATGGCGATGTCTATCGTCTGCCGCATCAGCCGGGGATGGCCCTGGGCTTATGGGAGAACATCGCCCTGGATGAGTACCGTCTGTTCCTGCCGAAGGGCGCCACGCTGATGATGTTCACCGATGGGATGACGGACTGCCGCAACCGGAAAGGGGAACCCTTTGGTCTGGAGCGGGTCAAGAACACGATGATCGGCCTCGTCACTTTGTCGGCTCAGGAAGTCTGCAACCAACTCTTTGAGTCTTTGATGACCTATCAGGATGGCTCCAAGCAGGATGATGATGTCACGCTGGTCGCCATTCACGTAAAGTAAAGACCGGGCCGAAGGGCCCGGCCTCAAATTTATAGGAGCAGATCTCCGCCAAAAGCCACGCGTCCTCGGGTCCCGGGCTCATAGATCACATGGATATTCTCTGCTAACCCGTATACCTTTACCCATGTCCCGCCGCCGGGTGAATCAAAGATACGACCAAGCCCATCTGCCAGCTCAGAAGCCACGCCATCACGAAGGTCCTCACTTGGCTTGCGCACGATTTCAACTTCGACAATGGGCATGGCTCAAGCCTGCTCCAGGGCCTGCCTGATATCTTCTACGAGGTCACCCTTGTTTTCAATTCCAACCGATAATCGTACCAGGCCAGGATCTACATCCAGCGGTGAACCGGCCACGGAGAGATGAGTCATCGCGGCAGGGACTTCAATCAGGGACTCCACACCCCCCAGCGACTCCGCGAGCGTAAAAATCTTTGTGCTTTCGGCAACCCGGATGGCCGCTTCGCGCCCCCCTTTCAGAATAAAGGAAATCATGCCCCCGCCATTCTTCATTTGCTGCCGTGCGATCCGGTATTGAGGATGCGAAGGATGGAAAGGGTACAGAAATCGATCCACTTTTGGATGCTCTTCGAGGAATTCGATGATTGCCATTGCATTCTCCGCGTGCCGGTCCATACGGATCGGGAGAGTCTTGATGCCGCGCAGAAACAGGAACGAGTCCATGGGGCCGATCACCGCGCCCACGGCATTTTGCAGGAAGGCCAGCTTTTCCGCAAGCTCTTTGTCTTTCACAATCAGCGCACCCCCTACCGCGTCCGAGTGGCCGCCCAGATATTTGGTCATCGAATGCACGACGATATCCGCCCCGAGCTCAAGGGGGCGCTGTAAGTATGGGGTTGCAAATGTGTTGTCCACGACGAGTAAAGGGCTGTTTTCATGCGAGTGAACAATTTCTGCCACGGCGCGGATATCTGTCACGCGCAGATAGGGGTTGGTAGGGGACTCAAGCCAGACCAGCCGCGTGGACGGGGTCAGGGCCTCGGCCACGGATTCAGGATCGGTTGTGTCGGCGAAGGTAAAGTCCAGCTCGAAGCGGCGGAGTACTTTGTCGAAAAGGCGGTATGTCCCTCCATACACATCATCCCCTGCCAGGACATGGTCACCTGAACTTAATAATCGCAGGACTGCGTCGGTGGCGGCAAGCCCGGATCCGAAGGCCAGGCCATAGCCCCCACCCTCGAGCGCCGCGAGACAATCCTGCAGGGCTTTGCGGGTAGGGTTATGCGTGCGTGAATATTCATACCCCTGTCGCGGCCGGCCGACTCCATCCTGCATGTAGGTCGATGTGAAGTACACCGGCGTCATGACCGCGCCGTTATTTGGGTCGGGTTCCTGTCCGGCGTGAATGGCGAGCGTTTCGAATTTCATTCCGTCTCCTGTAATTTTCAAATGAGATGTGTCGTCAGAGTGAAGAATCTAATCAAATATTATACGAGGAAAAATGACGAGAAAGATTCTAGCGGTTCTGGCCCACCCCGACGACGAATCGTTCGGCCTTGGCGGTACGCTCTCCTTATATGCCCGCAAAGGCTACGGTACGTATTTGATCTGTGCGACCCGCGGCGAGGAGGGGAGCATGGATGAGGAACATTTGAACGGTTATAAAGATAAGGCCGAGCTCCGGACAGGGGAACTTCAAAAGGCTGCCAGGCATCTGGGCTTGAAGGAAGTATTTTTTCTTGATTACCGGGATTCGGGCATGCCCGGCACGGAGGCGAACGAGCACCCTGATGCCCAGATCAACCACTCGGTGGATGCAGTCGCGCGAAAAATCGTCAGATATATCCGTGAGCTGAAGCCGGATATCGTGATCACCTTCGACCCCATCGGGGGCTATAAACATCCGGACCACATCCATACGCATCGGGCAACCGTGCTTGCCTTCGAAAGGGCCGATGACGCTTCTTTTCACCCCGAGGCCGGCATCCTGAGCGGAGACGAAGGGGGCCCCTTTAAGCCGCGCGCGCTCTACTATCAGGTATTCCCGCGCCGTGTTCTGAGATGGATGGTCCGCCTGATGCCTTTCTTTGGGAAAGATCCAACGAAATATGGCCGTAATCAGGATGTCAACCTGAAGGAACTTGCCGAAGTGGAATTCCCGGTGCATGTGCGACTGGATATCCGCTCCGTCGAGGAAGCCAAACGACTCGCCGGCGCCGAACACGCTTCACAGGGAGGCGTGGGTATGCGCCGCGGCCTGATGGGATTGCTTGCCAGGATGTTCGGTGAATACGAAGATTTCATGCGCGCCTATCCACCGGTGGGGAACGGATTTCGAAGAAGGAATGACTTGTTTGATATTTGAGCAGAGTCGTTAACATAACTCTCCCGCAGTTCAACTGCGGAACAACGGCGATTACTCAGGGCTACATCTAGGTAACACATGTTAATTAATCGGGCTGAGAGAGCGGAAACCAACCGCCAGGCGCGCGCTCCTGCCCTTGCGGGAGGCGAGGGCAGATCCCCAAGCCGAAGGGCTCTTCTTTGCGAGCTTCGCAGTTCCAGGCTTTAGTTCTTCATCAATTCAGGAAGCCCTGAACAGTTCTCCAGAGGGGGTTGAAATCATAGAAAAAATGTTCTATAATAAACCGAAACAATTTCCACCTTTCAGTAGAGGAGAATGTCATGTCCAGATATGGCGGACATTAGACCATCACTCGGGGGACA
>DASTFG010000344.1:0-13205 GCA_035708785.1 Anaerolineales bacterium | reverse complement strand
AGGTCCGCTTGTCGTGCCAGTGCAGGATCCTGGGCGAGGTGTTGATCAATGTCCCCGAGGAAAGCCGCGGCAACAAGCAGATCGTCCGCAAGTCGGCGCGCGAACGCACAATCGAGATCAAACCCTCCGTTCGCAAATATTACGTCTCGATGACTCCACCAAATCTCGAAAGGCCCATCGCAGACTGGGAGCGTCTCGCAAAAGGTCTAGAAACATCCATGGGACTCGTCCGGCGCGGCGAGGAGAACCTGCCGCGCTGGTCTGACCTGACGATCGATTACCCCTGCCTGCGGGCTTTATCTTCCACGCTGCGCGAAGCAAAATGGAATGTGACGGTCTCCGTGTGGCAGGATCGGGAGGTGGTCGCCGTCCAGCCCGGCTATGTGGAAGACAGCTACGGCGCGGCGGTGGATATTGGCTCGACGACCGTTGCGCTGTATCTGTGCAACCTGCGAACCGGCGCACTCCTCGCGGCAGAATCAGAGATGAATCCGCAGATCGTGTATGGTGAGGATGTGATGTCGCGCATCCAATATACGATTGAAAACAAGGATGGCCTGGAGAAACTGCACAAAGCGATTATCGCAACCCTGAACAAGCTGCTCAAGCAGGCCTCGAGAACTGCGAACATCGGGACAGAGGAAGTTCTCGAAATGGTCATCGTCGGGAATTCCACCATGCACCATCTGCTATTGAATTTGCATCCAAAGGATCTGGGGCTTGCTCCTTTTGTGCCGACAATCCACAAGCCGGTGGACGTAAAAGCGCGTGAGCTGGGACTGCAGATCAATCCATCTGGCAATATTCACGTTCTGCCAACCATCGCATCTTTTGTCGGCGCGGATACCAGCGCGATGATCCTTGCGGAAGAGCCGCACAAGCAGGATGAGAACTGGCTCTTGATCGATGTCGGCACGAACGCGGAGCTTGTGCTCGGCAATCGCAAGCGGCTGGTCTGCACTTCCACGCCGACGGGTCCAGCGCTCGAAGGCGCACACGTGGAATACGGGATGCGCGCAGCACCCGGAGCGATGGAACGCGTGCATATCGATGAGACGACTCTCGAACCCAGATATAAAGTCATCGGCGTCGAGGGATGGAACACCGACCATGCCGAATTCAAAGGTCAGGTCAAGGGAATCTGCGGCTCGGCGATCATCGATTCGGTGGCGGAGTTATTCCGGGCCGGGATCGTCGATTCTCGGGGCAAGTTCAAGCGCGGGCTGAGTTCTGATCGGATCCGTGAGGGCGCGAATGGCTGGGAGTACGTGATTGCCTGGGCGGAGGAAACATCCATCGGAAGAGACATCCCCATCACACAACAGGACGTGAGACAAATTCAGCTGGCGAAAGCCGCTCTCTTTACGGCGGCCCGTACACTCTTAAAAAGAAGTATTCTCCAATCGCCCGACAAGATCATTCTCGCGGGTGGGTTCGGCAGTTACATCGATAAAGAGAAAGCCATGCTGATCGGGCTGATCCCCGATTGTGAGCTGGAGAACGTGTGTGCGGTGGGCAACGCCGCGGGAGACGGCGCACGCATCGCGTTGTTGAATGTCGAGAAGCGTAAGGAAATCGAATCGGTGACTCGCCGGGTGGAGAGGTTCGAATTGCCGACCGATCCGGAATTCCAAAACCAGTTCATGCTGGCAACGAGTTTCCCACATATGAGCGAACCGTTCCCCCATATTGCTCATCTCATTCCGCATCGAGTGCCCGACCCCATGGCGAAGAATTTTATGAAGTGATCCTGCAGGGGTGGACGGCTGTTCACCCCTACGTGAGGTGATTTAATGAACCAATTTCTTGAACGACTCGGCAGCGGGGAGATCCTTGTTGCCGATGGAGCAACCGGTTCGAATTTGCAGAAGATGGGACTCAAACCGGGCCGCCCGCCGGAAGATCTGATCATCGATGATCCGGAGACTATCCTCGGACTTGCAGGCTCATTCGTGGATGCCGGCGCGGATATCATCTTGACCTGTACGTTCGGCGGGACGCGCCTGCGCATGAAGGATTCAAAATATCAGGACCGGACTCCTGAAGTCAACATACGGGCCGCCGAGCTGGCCTGCAGGGCCGCCTCCACGCGCCAAGGAGTCCTGGTCGCGGGCTCGATGGGTCCGGTCGGTGCCCTGATCAAGCCCTACGGCCCGCTGGAGGCTGAGGAGGTAAGAGCCGCTTTTGCAGAGCAGGCCAAGGCTCTCGCCGAGGGCGGCGCAGACCTTCTATTAATTGAAACGATGTTCTCCTTTGAAGAAACAACCGCCGCATTCGAAGGCGCGAGGTCCGTGACGGATCTGCCCGTCGTCGTCTCCTTTAGCTATGACCGCGGCACGCGCAGCATGATGGGCGTCAAGCCCAAAGATGTGATCAAGCGCTATGTCGAAATGGGAGTGGCGCTGGTCGGTGCCAACTGCGGGACAACCCTTGAGAACATGGAGGCCGTGGTCAGAGAATATGCGGCAGCACTTCCCGGATTCCCCTTATGGGTGAAGCCCAATGCCGGCGTCCCTCACATGGATATAGAGACGGAGCAGGGCGTTTACGATATGGGCCCGGAAGATATGGCGCAGTTCGCCAGGAAATATGTTGAATTAGGCGCCAAGGTTGTCGGCGGGTGCTGTGGCAGCACACCGGAGCATATCGCTGCGATTGTTAAAGCGGTCAAGAACGAGGGGATTCGGCTGTAAGATTATAGAACCGAGTAACCAGCTGGTCACTCTAAATAAGGTCTTGCCAGCAGCAATGCTGCCAGCGATTTGGCATCCGGCAACTCTCCCCGTTCTGCCATTTCTATGGCTTTCTTAAGCGGAATCTTCTCAAGGTTCAGGAATTCGTCATCATCGCCATCCAGGGGGTTTTCCTTCAGTCCCGTTGCCAGATAAACCGTCATGAATTCACTGGAATAGCCGGGGGCGAGGTAGAACTCGCCTACCTTTTGCAGGTTACCCGCTTCCATACCGGTCTCTTCGCGGAGCTCGCGCGCTGCACATTTTTCAAACGGTTCGTCGCCATCCCGGGTCCCGGCCGGCAATTCGAGAAGATCCTTACCGACCGCATGGCGGTACTGGCGCACGAAAAGCAAGTTTCCATCAGCGTCGACCGGGATGAGCACGACCGACCCGCCATGCTCGATAATTTCGAGCCGCGTCTCGCGGCCATTCGGCGTCTTGAGGTAGTCGCGCCGGATGCTGAAGGCGCGCCCCTGCAGAATGGTTTCAGACCTGATCAGTTCGAAGGGCATGGGATGATCCTTTGTTGAGATGCTAGCTTATGGATTATAAGACAAAAGCCCAGGCAGGTGCCCGGGCTTTCTTCTCCGAGGGATGAGCGCAGCTAGGGTATGCTCAACTGTTGGCCGGCAGTCAATGCGGCTGAGACTGAGATATTATTCGCCGCCGCAATATCCTCAGGACGGACATCCCCAAATTGGCATGCAACGCTATACACTGTTTCGGATGCAGAAACAACAGGATAAGTAGTCGGGTGACTCCGCAATGCCCGAGGAGGCGGGAAGCTGCCTGTCTGTGGGATGGTCAAAGTCAGATTTGGGTAGTAAATATCCCCGCGCGTAAGCCCGTTTACCCGCAGCAGTTCTTCAGGGTTCACATCAAAGCGCCGTGCGATGCAATAAGGGAATTCTCCTCTTTGCAGCGTGTAACTCGAAGGCCGTGACCCGACGGGCGCAGACGTCGGAAGTGTCCCACCCACTTGTGTTCCGCCCACGGCCAGCGTTGCTGTCGCAGTGGCGGTTGGGCTGATAATGACCAGTGAGGTCGATGTTGCGGTCCCAACCGGCAATGTGCCCCCTCCTGGAATTTCTGTGAACAAGCCCACAGCTGGAGTCCCTGTCTGTGCAAGCGATGTTTGAGTGGCAAAATTCTGGACATCGTTCATATCGGTCGGGCCAACAATCGGTGTCTGAAATAAACTCTCCGGAAGCGGCGTATTAGTGATACTGGGGGGCTGTGAATAGGGCTGGTTACATGCAGCGGCGATGATCGCAACCAGCACCAAAGTGGAGGCAACCATCGCGCCTCGTTTCATGATGGCCATGGGCTTCTCCTCAATCTCCAACAAAGTTTCGATGATGGTAGCACATCACCTTTAACGCGTCAAGCAATAGAATAGGATATTAGAGGCATATCATCGCGCGCACTGAAATTCTGTCAGGGCTTGTGAAATGCGCGTGGCCGTTCCGCTGCGCGCAGCACTCCGATCCTGCACGCGTTTCCATAATTGACACAACCCATCACGGATCCTCTTATCCTGCATGAATGCTTCGGTAGATCGCTGCTGCGCGGCCTCGATATCTCCCGTCAAGGCCTGCGCTTCGATATAGGTGAGCCACTCGAACGGATCTTCCGGTTCATAACCGAGTGAAATGGCTTCTTCCATAAGATTAATCACTTGATCCCAGTCACCTTTTTGATAAGCCAGTTCTGCCTTTGCATAGTAATAACACCATGTATGCTCAGGTTCTGAAAGGAAAGGCAGTTTTGCGATTGCACCGGAATCCGGGATAATCAAAGCTGGATCAGAAAGCGGAATGGCATCGACCAGAAACCGGGACTGGCGGCTATAGGTGATTTGATCGCCGCGTGCCGGATCAAGCACGCGCAAACAGCCATTCCGGGGCATATGAATGGTGATCGCTTGCGAGGTCGAACCCTGGAAGGCTACCTGTCGAAAATCCAAATAGATTTCGCTATCTGACTCGAGCGAAGGCAACGCTCCTCGGCCAAGGCGCTTCTCCGTGTAGATCAGGGCATATGGCAAGTCGCTCCTTTTATAGTCAGGCGCGTACATCCAGTTGATGGGCGCGGTGAAGGAAAGGTCGGTCTCATAATCGATCGGCATTTGATCGGTCAATAGCGCGGTGCCCGGCTCCAGGGCAGGGATCCGCCAGGCAAGCTGCCAGTAAATTTCCTGCTGCTTTGTCCAATCCCTGCGAAAGATATTTGCATTGAAGAATTGCTGCCCGATACCGAGCGCAATTAACAGGGCAAATCCATAGTTCTTAGCGTGCACATTTCTGACCAGCAGTTCCACCAGTCCGACAATGAAAAGGCTGCCTCCCAACATCATCGAGATCATGAATCTGTCATAGCTGGACTGCAATGTGAGAGGCAGTCCCGCCGCGAGCGAGGGTAGACGCCCGAGCAGAATCCCGGCCAGACCGATGACAATCGCAGGGACAGCAAAAATGCGTGTCTCCCCATAAGAATGATCAAACTTTTTGAGGTAGAGAATGAGGGCGACGAAGGAGACACTCATCAGCACTAGAGTCGCGAGGGTTGTTGGGGCGCTGAGCGTCTCCGATATGAGCACCAGCACCTGCATCCAGATATAGAATCCCGCCTTCCAGAGCGCTTCGCCGAGCGCAGAAAGAGCTTCAGTTATGTTCGGCGGATCCTGTGCTACTTCCACCTCATAAGAGCCATACGCCCCAAAAGCATAGAAATAAGCCAGCCAGGCGGCATTTGCCAGCCAGATGAGGAGGTAGGGCCACCAATGCCTTAGTGTTTGAGTCAGCCTCTGCCACAAGCCCTGCAGTCGCTCCGATAGAATGACCCAAATGAAAAAGAAACGTAAAGGCTCCAGTCCAATAAAGTATTCGGTAGGGAAAACTCCTGCAATCAGAAGTAGAAGAGCAGAAGTTGTATCTCGTAAAACCTTATCTGGGTTTCGCAGCGCGCGGGCCGTGAACCCAAACGATAAGAGATAGAAAATGAAAGGAATCCATTCCTGGTTGATGTGTGTAAAAGCCACCCAGTGCTGGCTGTATCCGGGAAAAACAAGGAACAACAATGAAGCGATGAGAGCCTGCCGCTTGTGATGCGGCCAGATTTGACTTAATGCGAACCAGGCTGAAAGTCCGGATAGGAAACGAATAAGGAGGGCAAAGATCTGCCAGTAGATCGGGACAGGCGGGATCAGGCTGGTTGTGACAAGGAAGAATGGACCCAAGAATGGTCGAACGCCTGCAAAGGCTGGAATGAATTCCTCCGGCCCAAGAAATCGGGCGATCCAGGCGAAGGGCCAGTCATCCCAGTAAAAGCCAGTCAGGGGAAGCAGTAAACCGTAGGCGAGGATCGTGACAATCAAAAATAAGAGCGGAATATTCCGCTCAATATAACTGTGTGTGCTCACAGCATGTATTATAAAAGAAAGCCGCTTGTTCTGTGGCACCGTTCTCGACAAGCATTCCTCAGGCCGGCTTGACTGAGAATATGTTGATCGATTGTTGTTTTCCCCTAAAAAGTATGGGTCCCAGCGCTTCAACTTGAATATCGCTCGGCAATCCTTCTCTTGTATATTGATCGATAAGAATAGGCCGCTGGACTTCTTTGGTATGGTTTTCAATTCGCGCGGCAAGGTTGACCGTATCGCCCACGCACGTGTAAGTAGCCCGATATTGTGTACCTGCATAGCCAGCAATGACTCTTCCTGAAGCGATCCCAATGCCGATTCTGATCTGGGTCTTATTTAATGCGGCCCGCTGCTGGTTAAATCCATCCAGTAATTCCATCATTTCGCAAGCGGCGCGCACGGCTTGTTCACAATGGTCCTCGCGGTGGATTGGAGCCCCGAAGATCGCCATCAGCCCATCGCCGGCCATTTGATTAAGGGTTCCATGATAACTGGTGATGGCATCGAACATCAGCGCAAAATAATCATTGAGCAGTTCGATGATTTCAGCGGGGTCCTCTTTTTCCGTATAGGTTGTATACGACCGAATATCTGCAAACATGATGCTGGCTTTCACATGCTTTCCGCCCAGCGAAAAACCGGACTTCAATAATTCGTCTGCGACTTCTTTGGTCGCGAACGTGTGGAGAAGTCTCCTTTGCTCGTCACGCAGACGTTTCTTTTCCAGGCTGGCATTCACGCGGGCACGCAAAAGCACAGGGTTGACCGGCTTATTGAGGTAATCTTCGGCGCCTAACTCCACGCATTTGACCACGCTGTCGAGCTCATCGAGGGAGGAGGTCATGATGATCGGGATATCCCGGAGTTCAGGATCCTGCAGACAGGTCTCGAGCACCTGGTAGCCGTTCAGCTCCGGCATTTCGATATCGAGCAGTACAAGGTCAAAGGAACCGGCCCGCAGCTTTTCCAGAGCCAGTATTCCGTTTTCGGCGACCTCCACTTTGTGACCGTACTGCTCGAGACCGCGCGCCAGCAGGATGCGGTTGACCTTGTTATCATCGACGATCAGAAGATTTCCCGGCTCGTGGGCGGACCTCATACACGCATCCCCTTCAGCTCCTCCTGAACTCTATCATACTCCTCCTGCAGGATCTCAAGCCTGTTCCCGATCTCCAGATTATTCTCGCGCGCCATGAACTCTAATTCCTTCGCCAGCGCAGCAAGCTCCAGCGCGCCGAAAGTGTTTGCATTGGATTTCAGTGAATGCGCGTTCCGGCGAAACGACTCGACATCCTTCGCCGCCAGTGCAGCCTGTATCTGGCTGATCATGTTCGGCGCATCATCGACAAACGCATCGATGAGCTCATTGATAAAGTCCGCGCCGGACATTTGTTTGAGTTCTTCAAAAATCCTTTTGTCGATTGCTGACATTTATGATTTTCTCTCCACTCTCATTAATGCGCCTACGAGCTCGTGGACGCGGATGGGCTTGCTGATGTAATCATCCATGCCGGCGGCGAGGCACATCTCGCGGTCGCCTTGCATGGCGTTGGCTGTCATGGCGATGATGTGGGGCTGTGTCGCGTTTGTCAGCCTGCGAATGTTGCGGGTAGCATCCAGGCCATCCATATCGGGCATCTGCACATCCATGAGAATTACATCATAGGCCTGGCGCTTAATCGATTCTACTGCTTCGAGACCATTGGAAGCAATATCGGCGCGGTAACCCATTTGCTCGAGGATGCGCAAGGCGAGCTTTTGATTTACGGCGTTATCCTCCGCAAGCAAAATCCGCAAAGGATGCTGCTTGCCAATTTCGGCGTCGAGAATGGGTCTAGCGGCATCCGGTTTCGAGGAGATCACGTTCCTGGCGAAGAGTACTGCCAGGGCGTCGTAAAGAGCGGAGGGTTTAAGCGGCTTGGTCAGATAGGCAGCGAACTCCAGATCCTCGGCCCCAATTTCGCGTCTTCCCAGGGAGGTGAGCAGGATGATCGGGAGAGATTTTTCGTCACATACCTTGCGGATGGCCCGCGTCAGCATGACGCCATCCATCTCAGGCATTTGCAAGTCGAGGATGGCAAGATCGAACGGCTCGCCATTCTGGATCCATTCGAGCGCCTCCGCGGGATGCTCTGTTTGGCGCGGCCTCATCCCCCATTTTTCTGTCTGAAGCATCAGGATGCGGCGGTTGGTCGCGTTGTCATCCACGATGAGGACCCGCTTATCCTGAAGAACGGACTGGATACTTTTGATATCGCGGGCGGTCTTGCGCTCGCTGACCTGCGCAGGTTCTGCTTTGATGGTAAAGAGGAAAGTCGAGCCTTTCCCAATCCCTTTGCTTTCGGCATGCATTTCGCCGCCCATCATTTCTGAGAGGCGTTTGCTGATGGCAAGACCCAACCCGGTGCCGCCAAATTTGCGTGTGGTTGACGAATCGGCCTGCGAAAAGGATTGGAAGAGGTGTGACATGTGATTCTCTGAAATACCGATGCCGGTATCCCGCACCGCAAAGAGGATTTCTTTTTTGGCTTTCCCTTTCTTCACGGTGAGAACCACTTCGCCCTTGTCTGTGAACTTGATAGCATTGCTCAACAAATTGATCAGGATCTGCCTCAGCCGGGTGACATCGCTCTTGATGCCTGCAGGCACATCGTCGTCGATGATATAGGCAATGTCGAGTCCTTTTTCAATCGCGCGAGGCGCCGTCAGGTCAAGGGCTGATTCGACACACTCGCGCAGGTCGAACGGCTGGTACTCCACATCCATCTTCCCGGCTTCGATCTTGCTGAAGTCCAGGATGTCATTGATGATGGCGAGCAGGGCATCTCCCGAATTACGAATGGTCTCGGCATAATCGCGCTGCTCCTTGCTGAGTTCGGTATCCATGAGCAGACCGCTCATGCCGATGACCGCGTTCATCGGCGTACGGATCTCGTGGCTCATCGTAGCCAGGAAGGAGCTCTTGGCCTCGTTGGCGGCGATGGCTTCTTGCCGTGCTCGCTGAAGTTCAGTAATGTCGTGATACAACGCGTAAATCCCTTGCTTCTCGCCCTGCACGATAATTGGAACCGCGGATAGTTCTACATCCACGATAGAACCATCTTTGCGCGAGCGCTTCACAATTGCCTGGAAGGCATCGCTGGATACATCCAGGCCTCTGCGCGAATAGCTCACTGCCTCCACATGAATTTCTTCAGGCTTGGCTACAAGGTCATCTACATTTTGCCCGACGGCTTCTTCTCTGGTATAACTGAACAATTTCTCTGCGGCGGGATTCCAGGAGGTGACGATAGCATTGTTATCTATGGTAACAACTGCCACAGGGTTGTTCTGGAAGAGCGCTTCGAAGTATTCCTTGCGACGCGTGACCTCATCGAAGAGACGGGCATTTTCAAGCGCAATGCTCATTGAATTTGCAAGAGTGGTGAGCAGGCGTACGTCGGACGCGCTAAAGGCATTTTCATGGGCCACACTCTTTAGCCCGATGGCTCCAATCACCGTGCCGCCTGAAAGCAACGGCACATACACAACAGACTTTGGATTCGTAGCATCCCCTAGAGAAGTAATCGCGAGCCCCAGTTCTTTCATCCTTTCCTCAAGATTTTCATTAATCAGCAGAACTTGACCCTTGTCGATCAGATGCTTTGCAGTGAGAGTAAAGGCGCTGGGTTCACGCTCGAATCTTTTGTCGTTTTCCCTGTAGTAGGGATAATGGATCGTCTCGGTTTGACGATCAAAATTGTAAATGCCGACCACCTGGGCTTTGAAGATGTCACCAATCTTGTCGCCGACCAGGTCATAAATGGCCTGTAATTCCAACCTTGAAGCAAGCCCCTCCTGGACGCTGTTGATAATAGCAAGTTCGGCTGCGCGCTGTTCGGTCTCACTGAGCAGCCGTTTCGTTTCGTTGAAGAGGCGCACGTTTTCAATAGCAATCGCTGCCTGGTCTGCAAAGAGCTTGAGCAATGCAATCTGCTTTTCTGTAAACGGATTGAATTCGCGTCGGCGAATCATGATCGATCCGATGACTTCGTTTTCCCGCATGAGCGGTGTAACCAGCATGGTGCGCTGTTCACTTGTCCGATAGTATTTCCTGCTAAGAGGATATTCATCCGGTGGTTCTGCCAACAAATCAGGGATATGGATGGTTTTCTTATCCACCATGGCACGGCCAGTGACCGAATCCCGGTTCAGCGGTATTTCACTCAGCGAGTTCTCAGTCTGGACGGGGACAGGACCCCAGTGCGCCACGATCCGATAGTTTTCTCCATATATACGGGTAATCACCGCATCATAAGAGGTACAGACCCGGGCTGCCTGCTCTGCCACAGCATCCAGAACGGGCTGTATATCTGTAGGGTTTTCGGCAATGATCGAAAGAATCTCGCTGGTGGCGGTCTGTTGCTCAAGCGTTTCCTTCACCTCGGTGAACAGTTGTGAATTCTGGATTGCGATCACTGCCTGGCGTGAGAGGCTATTGAGGAATTCCAGCTCAGACTCGATAAACTCCTTGCCTCTGCCGATACGCCAGACAGCCATCAGGCCCTTTAACTCTTCATTGGCAAGCAATGGCACAGCGATCAAGTGTTCATCCGGATTTTCCTGCGTGCCTGTAATCAGAAGGGTGCGTGGATCGGAATTTGTATCATTAATGATCTCACCCACTTTTGTGCGGGCGATGTCGCCGAGCAGACCCTCTCCCAGCCTGATGGTGTCATTGCGCAGCTGCTCGGCTTCTTCGCCCACCGCCGCAATTGCCCGGAAAATTTGACCATCTTGTTCGGGCAAGAAGAGGGCACTCAGATTTCCATTGAGCAAGTCCTTCGCATGGGAAGCTATACTCTCCAGCACGGTCTCGCCCTCGAGGCTGGCGGAAATATCACGTCCTACATCTACTAAGGCGGACATTTCACGGGCGCGCCTTTGTGTTTCAAGGTATAAGCGTGCACTTTCGATAGCGATTGCCGTCTGGCGCGCAACGCTGACAAGGAAGTCGAGATCGGCCTGCGTGAAAAGGCCGTCCGGGTGGCTGCGCCAGACAATGATTCCGCCGATGGCTTCGCCCCGCGAAGTGAGCGGCGCGCCCATCAGGCATTCCTCTTCCTCGCCTTCCGTCGGTGTACCAGGGATATGAAGAACCCGTGGATCACTGGTTGGGTGATTGACGAATTCCGCCACGGCGCTCTGCAGGATGTGCCCGATGAGCCCCCTGCCAAGCTCGATCTCCATGGCCATCAGCTGTTCCTCAAACCTGCCGAGCATCACAGATGTTCGGAACGTCTGGCTATCCGGTTCGCGTAGAACAATCGCAATGTCACGGACCCGCAAAATGTCCTTGGAATGCGCGGCGATTCGCTCAAGGACCGGCTGGAGCTCGCGCGAGGCTGCGATGTCGCTGCCAATCTCTGCCAGGGTTGCCATCTCCCGCGCCCGGCGCTCGGTCTCTGCGTGCAGCCGCGCAGTCTGGATGGCCGCGCCCGCGTTGGCAGCGATCGTTGTCAACAGGCGCAGGTCGTCATCGTTGAACATCCCCTCCTGTGTAGTGCTTTGCACGCTCAACACGCCGATGGTCTCCCTGCCCGCTTTGACCGGCACGCCCAGATAGGACAGTGATTCTTTACCGACAAGTGCAGTACCCAACTCTGCCCGACGTTCCCTGAGATCCTTATTGAGGATGAGCGGCTCGCCCGTCTCGATAATCCTGCTGGTCAGCCCCTCACCAAACTTTAGAGTCGTAAACTCCTCGCCAAATGCATATGGAAACTGAATCAAATTGGTTTGCCGGTCCAGCAGGGCTACGTAGACGATATCCGCTTCGAAGATCTCCCGCATCTGGCTCCCGATGAGCTGGATCATGCTGTCCAGCTCGGTTTCTGCCACGAGGGCCTGGCTCACCGTGCTGATCGCGGAGAGCTCCTGGGCGCGCTGCTCCGTCTCTTTGAGCAGGCGCTGGGTCTCGCCGAAGAGACGGGCATTCTCGAGGGCAACACCCATGCTGTTGCCAACTGTGCTCACCAGGCGTATATCTGATTCATCGAAAGCATTCTCACGTTCTTTATCCACCAGACGGATGGCAGCAACGACCTTATCGCTTCCAATGACAGGTACAAACATCCCGGAAGGGTGTACTGGACCTTCATCACTCCATATTCCCCATTTATCGGCTTCTGCTGATGTATTCCAGATTAACGGTTGTCGTTTGGCAGCTACCTGTTCTACTGCTTTCCTGCTCCTCGGCTTCCAGGCTGAGGGGAACTGCCGCTCGCCATCATCATAGACATACGGCGCCTCAAGCAGATCGTTCTCATTATCATAAAATAGAATGCTTAGATTGTCAGACTTGAAAACCTCTCGCAGCTTGTCACCGACCATGTCAACCAGCGCCTGGAATTCCAATTCGGAAGCCAAACCTTGCTGGATGCTGTTGATGATCGCCAGTTCAGCATTGCGTTCTTCGGTCTCTTTGAGCAGGCGCTGGGTCTCGTCGAAAAGACGCGCGTTTTCGAGGGCGACACTCATCGAACTGGCCAGCGTTTCGATCAAACGGACATCCGACGCGCTGAACGCATTTTCGCGGCTGATGTTCTGCAGAGAGATGCTGGCATTGAATTTTTGCCCCGTTCGAAGTGGCACTGTTACGACGGAACGCGGCATCTCTCCAGCAGGGAGACTATGACCAAACTGTTTGAGTCGCTCTTCCACACCGCTATTCCAGAGGACGGTTTTACCGGTTTCAAGTTCGGACTGGACAGCTTTATTCAATCGTGTGAAGGGACGTTCAATTACTGGCAAACGTTCACCCTTTTCACGGATATAGTCGAAACGGATGATTTCCTTTTCCACATCCCAGGTGTTGATCACCACAACTTCCGACCCTGTCACTTCACTGATCTTATCGCCGACGAGATCATAAATCGCTTGTAAATCCAATTTGGATGCAAGACCTGCCTGCACGCTGTTGATGATGGCGAGTTCGGCGTTGCGTTCTTCTGTCTCTTTGAGCAGGCGCTGGGTCTCGTCGAAGAGACGCGCGTTCTCGAGAGCGACGC
>DASTFG010000343.1:0-7034 GCA_035708785.1 Anaerolineales bacterium | reverse complement strand
GTAGATACGAAGGCAAATTTATGCCTGAATTCACTCTTCGCCTCTGTTCGCAATTTCATCGAGGGAGATGTTCAGCGCCCGGGCGATCGCAGATAGAACCTCAGGTGTCCCTGTCCGCTTGCCGGTCTCGATTTGCGAGAGATAGGGCTTGCTGATCCCTGCTGTATCCGCCAGTTGTTGCTGCGTCAGCCTCCGATATTCACGCCAGACCTTGACCGGGTTTTTCCCGTCCAGGATCGCAAATACGACTTCCGAGGGGATCAGCTCATCTTCGCCCTTTTCGAGTGCAGCTTTTGCCGCGTCGTAATCACGAATGTCGTCAAACATGTCAGCTTGTTCTCAATGCTAACAGAATTTCAAGCGTTTGCAAACACTCTGGCCTCCAGAAAGTCCTGCCACCTTTCTTGCTTTCAATCGTATATACCCATATAATGAACGCCATGGAACAGGTCTCCCCCGCTTCTCGCCTGAACAGCCTGACGCGCTGGTTCGTGCCCCTGGCGGCGGTCCTGGCGTTCGCCGTCTGGTTCTACATCGCGCCGCCGGGCCTGCTGGGCAAGGCCGACGCAATCGGCTACGCCATCTGCCACCGCATCGACGAGCGCTCGTTCCACGTGCACGACCGCCAGCTGCCGTTATGCGCGCGCTGCACGGGGGAGTTCAACGCCGCGGCGATCTCCCTGCTGTTTTTTGCCCTCGTAAGTCCCAGGAAAAGCGGCATGCCCGGCTGGAGACTCGGCGCGCCCCTGCTCGCCTTCTTCCTCGCCTTCGCAGTCGACGGTACGAATTCCTACCTCTACCTGCTCAAGCAGGCAGGCGACGGCTGGCTCCAGAACATTCCCAACCTATATGTGCCCAATAACACCCTCCGCCTGTTGACGGGCAGCGGCATGGGGATCGCGCTGGCCTCGGTCCTGTACCCGGCCTTCAGCCAGAGCGCCTGGAAAGAATCCGACCCGTCGCGCGCCCTGGATTGGAAGAAGCTTGGGATGCTCACCGGCCTGATCCTGCTCATCGACCTTGCCATCCTCACGGAGCACCCGGTGGTCCTGTACCCCGTTGCCATCCTGAGCGTGCTGGGCGTGCTGGCCCTGCTGGTCATGGTCTTCAGCATGGTCTGGCTGATGGTGATGCAGCAGGAGAATGTGTTCACGAACCTGCGTGAGATGTGGATGCCCCTCCTGGCCGGTGTCACGCTCACCTTTTTGATGATCGGCGCCATCGACCTGCTGCGCTTCACGCTGACCGGGACCTGGGGCGGGTGTCCCTTGACATGATTCACGCGCTGAGCGGAGCCGGAGGCGCAGTCGAAGCGGCTGGTTCCCGGCAATTGCCCTTCGACTTCACTCCTCACTACATTCGTCGTTCCGCTCAGGGCGAAAGACTGGAGCACCTATGGACTTAATCACCGGTATCTTCACAGCCTTCGGGCTCTCCGCGAGCGCAGGGCTGAACGCCTACATCCCCCTGCTGCTCGTCGGCCTGCTGGCCCGCTACACAAACCTGATCAACCTGAGCAGCCCGTGGGATACGCTCGCCAACCCGTGGATCATCCTCATGCTCTGCCTGCTGGTGATCGTCGAAATGTTGGCGGACAAAATCCCGGCAGTCAACCACGTCAACGACCTGGTCCAGACCCTCATCCGCCCGGCTGCGGGCGCGATCGCCTTCGCCGCCAGCGCGAACGTGGTCACGGAAATCAACCCCGTTCTCGCGCTGGCCAGCGGACTCTTGATCGCGGGCAGCGTGCACGTCGCCAAGGCCGGGGCGGTGCGCCCCATGGTGACCGCCACGACAGGCGGCGCGGGCAATATCCCGGTCTCGATTGCCGAGGACATTGTCTCCACAGTTCTATCTTTCCTCGCGATCATCACGCCGATCGTCGTAGGCACATTGCTGATCATCCTGGCGGCGTTCATCATCTACTGGCTGTACCGGCGCGCCAACCGAGCAACTCCCTGATATAATCCGCCTATCGTAGCACGCCATTCTGTCATTGTTTGGAGGAAACCATGGAACCACCCATCACACCCGCCCCTGAAGAACCCAGGAGGAACAACACCACCCTGATCATTGCCGCCGTCGCCGTGGTCGTCTTGTGCTGCTGTTGCATCGGCGTGGCTCTTCTCTGGCAATACGGCGACCTGATCATACAGAACCTGCAATTTTAGTGGATACCTCAGGGTATCCGGCAGACCTCCGGCTCAAACCGGAGGTTTGTTGTTTTTAAAGAAGTGCTTCAGTTCCTGCAGGCCATGCAATGCGGCGGTGCTTAGCTCTTCATCCAGGTCCAGTTTTTCGAACTCGTCTTCGTCCAGGACCGTTTGCTCTCCTTCTACAGAGACCCACAGATCCAGTGCCAGGTCGACGTACGAAACAACGCCGTCTTCGATCACCGCGGGTTTGCCGATATTACAGTACCAGCCTTTGATCTTCTCATCGTCGCGGTCATGGACCGCAAAGATGTTATACCAGCGGTCCGTGTAGTAGCGCTCCACGAATCGGTCGCCTTTTTTGAGGACGACGCCCATGAACGGCAGGTCTTCGCGATTAAAGAGTGCTTCGAGCGTGATCGAGTTCTCGTCACGGCCGAGCAGTACACCCTCATATTCGTATGTGACTTCGCCTTCCGGATTCTTTTTCTGGACCTTGACTTTCATCCAAGACATTCTACCTTAACCCGCGCAGTGATCCGCTCCCCGACCTTCGGCGCTTCGTCCAGATAAAGATAGAGCCCATCCTCGAGCCGTACCTTGAACTGGTCCCGCTGGAAGATCACATCCCTGACGACGCCCTGCAGGAGATTTGTATCCGCTTCCGCGCCATCCGGCAGCGGGCGCGCCAGAAAATGGACTTTGTCTCCCGGCGAGTGCGCGTGTCCGCAATCGACAACAAATGCTCCAAACCCACTTTCCACTTTCCATTCTCCATTTTTTGTTCTTCCTCTAACCTCTCCTCGCATCACATTCCCTACACCCAGAAACCCCGCCACCCACGCCGAGCCCGGATCCGCCCAAACGTCCGCCGGGGCCCCTTCCCGGACGATGCCGCCGTCATGCAGGATCAGGATACGGTCTGCGATGGCGAAGGCTTCCTCCTGGTCATGGGTAACATAGATCGAAGGAATCTCCGTCCGGTGCAGGATGGCGCGCAGCTCGTCGAGCAAGTCTTCGCGCAGGACGCGGTCGAGCGCGCCGAGCGGCTCGTCGAACATCAAGAGGCGCGGGCGCGGCGCCAGGGCGCGGGCGAGCGCCACCCGCTGCTGCTCTCCGCCCGAGAGGTCGGTGACTTGCCGGCTTTCGAACCCGCTCAAGTTCACCAGTTCCAGCGAATTGGCTACACGCCGGTCGATCTCCTCCCGGGGTGTCCCGCGCATCTTCAACCCGAAAGCGACATTCTCGTGCACGTCCAGGTGCGGAAACAGCGCGTAATCCTGGAAGACCAGGCCGAAGTCCCGCAGATGAGCCGGCGTGGCAGCCAGGTCAACGCCATCCCACAGGATCTGCCCGGATTCGGGTGCCTCCAGCCCGGCGATGATCCGCAAAAGCGTGGACTTGCCGCTCCCCGACTCGCCCAGCAGGCAGACCGTCTCCCCTGCTCCGACGTTGAAAGAAATATTCTCAAGGAGCGGCTTGCCTTCGTACGTCTTGAAAATATGCCGGACTTCGAGCATCAAAATTCTCCCGTGCCCGGCGGCCGGAACTTTTCGATCAACAGGATGCTGGCAGTCGTCAGGAGCATGAGGATGGTGGCCATGGCCATTGCCTGGCCGTAATTCAACCCGCCGGGCTGGGAGAGGAAACGCGCGATGGCAACGGGAATGGTCGGGTAATCGGGGCGCGAGATCAGGAGCGTGGCGCCAAACTCACCGAGCGAGATCGTGAACGCGAACGTCGCCGCGGCGAGTGTGGACCGGCGCAGGATCGGCCAGTCGATCGTCCTCCAGATCCGCAGAGGCGACGCGCCGAGCACGGACGCGGCCTGGTGCAGGCGGTTCGGGATGGAAGCGATCGCGGGCTGGAGCGTGCGGATGACGAAAGGCAGCGCGACAAGCGTGTGCGCAAAGGGGACGAGCAGCGGGGAGGTCAGCCAGGCGCCATAAGAAAGGATAAACCCGAGGCCGAGCATGACCGCCGAGGAACCCAATGGAAGCATGACGAGGGGATCGAGGACCTTATCCACGCGGGTCGGCCGCGCAAGCGCGACGGCGGCGGGAAAGCCGAGCAGAAGGGAAAGCACAACCGTGCCGCCTGCATACCCGAGGGAGTTGAGCGCGGCCTGGACGGGCGGGACATAAAACACCGAGCCGCGCCGGTTGACAAAAAGCTCCTGATCATATTCTGTTGTGAAACCATATTGGACGGCATCCCGCTGTCCACGGTCTGCTTCCAGGCGGAAGAGCGAGCGGAAAGGTAGGGCGGAGAGAGGTAGGAGAAAGAAAGAGGAAAGAAGGAAGACAAAAGAAGTGACGAGGAGCTTATCTCTTATGGATTTGGGCCGGCGAAGATTAGTTTCTGCGGCGCGCGGCGCGGTCTGGACAGTTGTGCGGGCAAGGATACGTGTATATAAAACGGAAAAGACCAGAGTACAGACCAATTGAATAACCGAGAGCAGTGCCGCAAGCGGCAGATCGGGCAGCCTCAGGACGCGCAGATAAATTTCGACCTCGAGTGTGGCGAACTGCGGTCCACCCAGGAGCAGGATCACCCCGAAGCTCGTAAAGTCGAAGAGAAAAACAAGCAAAGAGGCGGCCAGCAGGGCTGGGCGGAGCAGCGGCAGGGTGACATGCCACCAGACGCGGCGCGGGTCCGCCCCGAGGGAGCGGGCAGCCTGTTCCAGCTTTGGGTCGATGCTCGAGAGCGCATTCCCCACGACGCGGATAATGATGGTGGTATTGTAAAAAACATGAGCGATCAGGATGGCCCAGAGCGTGCCGACGAACTCGAAAGAAAAGGATGGCAGGAGGTTCTGAACGAGGCCGCGCGGACCGAGCAGCGCGTTGAAGCCCGCCGCCACGACCACAGTCGGGAGCATAAACGGGACCGCGGTCAGCGCCCGCAGGAGCGACTTGCCGCGAAATTCATAGCGGGCGAACAGGTACGCGGCGGGGAGCCCAAGCAGGAGCGTGAGCAGAGTGGAGAGCGCTGCCTGATAAAAAGTGAAGCGCAGCGCCGAATAGGCGATCCGCAGATTTCCAGCAGTCAGGGCAGAGGCATCCAGGCTGAGGGCAAGGATCCGTGAGAGTGGATAGAAGAAAAAGAGGATCAGGAAGGCGAGGGGCAGCAGCCATAGGAGAACTCTCTTTTGCCACAGAGGCCCAGAGAACACAGAAAAATCGAACGATCTCCGTGCCTGTGTGTCTCCGGGGTTCATCGTCTGATTCATTCCTGGTTCAGGACCACATCCGTCCATTCCCGGATCCAGCGGTCGCGGTTCGCGGCGATCTCCTCAGGAGCCAAGGTGGCCGGCTGCTCTGGGGCCTGGGCATACTGCACGAACGCATCCGGCAGGGCAGCCTCCGGGTTGACGGGATAGACGAACATCTGCAGGGGCACATCCTCCTGGAATGGCTCGCCGAGCATGAAGTCGACAAGTCTTTCTGCCAGGGCGCGATTCTCAGTTCCCTGGAGAATGCCGACAAATTCGATCTGCCGGAAACAGGTGCCGGGTCCCAGGATGGAAGCTGTCGGCGCGTCATCCAAGGGTGTTTCGGCAAAGATCACTTCGGCGGCCGGTGAGGTCCCGTACGAGACGACCATCGGCTGCGGGCCGCGCCCCGAAGAGCCGCTGAAATTGGCGTAGTAGGCCGTCTCCCAGCCGTCCACCACAACCACATCATTCTCTTTCAGCGCACGCCAGAAATCGAGATAAGAATCCCCAAAGTGGGCGACTGTTGCCAGCAGGAACGCCAGCCCCGGCGAGGAAGTGGCCGGGTTTTCCACCACAAGCAGCCCCGCATATTCCGGCTCCGTCAGGTCTCCCAGGCTTTGCGGTACGGGTAGATTATTCTCGGCAAAATAAGCCTTGTCGTAATTGATACACACATCGCCGTAATCGACAGGCAGGGCGCGGTTCGACGGGTCGAGCTGGAACTCGGCGGGAATATTCTCCAGCGCCGCTGAGGCATAGGGCTCGAAGATATCCGCTTCAAGAGCGCGTGAGAGGAACGTATTATCCACGCCAAAGAGAAGGTCGGCCAGCGGCGCCTCCCTGGTCAGGATCGCCCGGTTGAGGACCGATCCCGCGTCACCGCTCTGCAAAAAGACCACCTCTGCATTGTTCTGCTCTTCGAACGACTGGATCACTGCTTCACTTACGGCGAATGAATCATGGGTCATGATCGTCAGGGTCTGCGGCTCGTCCGATCCCGGCGAGCAGGCCGAGAGAAGGAAGAGGAAAGACGATAAGAGTAAAGCGATTCTTTTCATAGTAACCTTTCAACTTACGAGACGCGGCGATGGATGACGAGGAGATTGCCGGATGAAATTTCGATGCCTGCATTTTCTCCGACCATCTCATTGCTGATGCCGCGCGTCTTTTCGGGGTAAAGCGTTTCGCGCTGGAGCGGCCATTTCAACCCTTCGGTCAGGACACCCTTGACGGGTCCGCCCCACGGGATGAGCGAGACGAGATCCCCGCTTCGCCCGCGGACCTCGACCCGGTCCCGGCAAAAGAAGACCTCCTCCACCCCGTCGTCGAAACGAGCCTTGAAGGTCGAAAGCCCGGTATCGCTGAGCAGGGCAAGATTGCCCATGGTCTGATCGAGGCGCCCGCCCAGCGCGCCGATCATCAAGATCTCCTTCGGCTCGAGCTCAATTGCGCACAGCAGGGCGAGTTCGAGATCGGTCTCATTCTTGTTGTGAGGATATAACTCGACCGGGATTCCAGCGATCTCCAACGCCTGCCATCCGCCTTCTTCCAGGGAGTCCATATCGCCGATCACAAGATCCGGTCGTCTCTCCAGCGCCCAGGCATGGTGTGTCCCGCCATCCGCGCAGATGATGTAATCATCCTCCCGCAGAAGGAGACGGGCT
>DASTFG010000342.1:0-2076 GCA_035708785.1 Anaerolineales bacterium | reverse complement strand
GATCCCATTATCCAATTTTTGGGTGACAGGAATTGTCATCATCGTTTATCTTGTCCTGATCAATCTCAAGAATTTTTTCCTGCGTCCGTATATCATGGGGCGCAGCGTTCACATGAACGAAGCATTGGTCTTCATTTCTATCTTGATTGCGACCATACTGCAGGGGATCCTCGGCGCCTTACTGGTGGTGCCTGTACTGGCCTCTGTAGTGGTGATTGGCGACTATCTCCGGCGGCGGCTGGCTGGATTACCGCCGTTTGAAGATGACGGCACAAGACGGTTCGTTGCACCCGCTGAAAAGATCCACCCGCCACGCCGCAAATGGACGAGGAAGGAGAGACGCGAGCGTCTGAGTGGAGCCTCGCCTGCGCTGGAGCCAGAAAGCGCCGAAACGATTCAGAACGCGCCTGCCCCTGATGTGACGGAGCTGCCGGATTCTGTCCCGCCTCTGATAGCCGCTACAAAAACTGGACCACTGCCTGCTCGAAAGAAGAACAGGAAATGAAGATCACCTATTCGATCATTGCTCCTATCTACAACGAGCTCGCCAATATCCCGGAGCTCTATCGCCGCATCCAGGAAGTGATGGACTCTACAGACGAGCCCTGGGAACTCGTTCTTGTGGATGATGGTTCGACCGATGGCTCTACGGAGCTGATCTGTGAACTCTCGAAGGAAGATAAGCGTGTCCGCCCGGTGATCTTTGCGCGCAACTTCGGGCATCAGATCGCCATTACCGCAGGCTGGGATTATGCCCGCGGCGATGCAGTCGTCATCATCGACGCCGACCTGCAGGACCCGCCTGAGCTCATCCTCGATATGATCAAGAAGTGGCGGGAAGGTTATGAGGTGGTCTTTGCTGTGCGTGCGGAACGCGAAGGGGAATCCTGGTTCAAGCTGTGGACCGCCTCCCTGTTCTACCGCATTATCTATCGCATTACGGATGTAAAGATCCCACTTGATACGGGAGATTTCCGTCTGATGGACAGGAAGGTGGTAAATGTCCTCAAACAGATGCGCGAAAGGCACCGCTTTCCTCGTGGGATGTCCGCATGGGTCGGCTTCAAGCAGACCGGCATCGAGTACAGGCGGGCCGCGCGCGTGGCGGGTGAAACCAAGTATCCCTTCCGGAAGATGTTCCGGCTGGCGATCAATGCCGTTACCAGCTTTTCATATTTCCCGCTGCAAGTGGCGACTTTTTTTGGATTTTTCTCAGCGGGCATCGCTATTCTTGCTATCCCTGTTGTTATTTATCTCCGTATCAGTGGCTCATTGGCTTTCTTCGGTCAGGCAACCACATTGATTGCGGTGCTTTTCCTTGGTGGTGTGCAGTTGATCTCTCTTGGGGTATTGGGGGAATATATCGGCCGCCTGTATGATGAAGCCAAGGGGCGGCCGCTGTATATCGTTAGAGAAGGGCCGGAAGATCACTAGTGGCAGGCCGCCGGTTCGAGTATGTCCTTGAACTAAAGGATTTTGTATCTCCGGCTGTGCCGGGCCATTTGACAGAAGTGATCTGGCGCAATCCCCGTCTTGAGGATAAACAAATCCTGGCTGAACTCATGCTCGCGTCCTATGATGGCACGATTGACTATGACGGCGAAACAATCGAGGATGCTTTGAAGGAAGTCGAATCCTATTATTCAGGGACTTCTAATGAAGGATGGCTTCGATATTCATGGCTGGCATTTTTAGAAGATGAACTGGCGGGCGCATGTCTTGTGGATTTTTGGAAGCAACGAAATGCGCCCTTAATTGCCTATGTCATGACGGCACCTGATTGGAAGGGAAAGCGTCTGGCAACCGCCGCTCTGTTCCGTTCCCTCAAAAATCTGGCCGAGAAGGATTATCCCGAAGTGCGGGCAGTGATTACGGAAGGCAATGAGCCCTCTGAAAGACTCTTTACGCGCATGGGGTTTAAGCGTTTGGATTCCCGCTGAACCAGCTGCAAATTCATGATCTCATCAGCGTGATCGTAGGTCAGGTGCGCGCCTCCCTTTCCACACCCGGATTTGTTCCTTGACCCGTACCGCTCTCTCTTGACTGACGTCCGACAGCAGCAGCGTTAAGCCGAAT
>DASTFG010000341.1:0-3570 GCA_035708785.1 Anaerolineales bacterium | reverse complement strand
TGACGCGGGCTCACCTCGATCGCATTCAGCAGCTCGACCCGCAGATCAAGTCGTACGTGACTGTTTCCGAAGAAGTCGCTTTCGGACAGGCGCGCGAAGCGGACCGGCGCATCGAGACGGGCGATGGCCTGACCCCGCTGACTGGCATCCCTTACTCCGCAAAGGATTCCATTTCGACGCGCGGCGTCCGCACGACATGCTCCTCCACAATCCTTGGCAACTACGTGCCGTTCTATGATTCGACGGCGATCCTGAAGTTAAAGTCAACCGGGGCAGTACTGCTCGGCAAGACGAACATGGACGAGTTTGGCATGGGCTCGTCCACCGAGAACTCAGGCTTCTTCACCACACGCAACCCGTGGGATCTGGATTATGTCCCCGGCGGCTCGAGCGGCGGGTCTGCGGCGGCGGTTGCCGCGGGTCTTTCTCCCTTCTCGCTCGGAGAGGATACAGGCGGCTCGGTGCGCATGCCCGCGGCGTTTTGCGGGATCACAGGGCTCAAGACTACCTACGGGCGCGTTTCACGCTATGGCTTGATCCCGCTGGTCTCGTCGTTCGATACGATCGGTCCCATGGCGCGCAGCGTATACGATGTCGCCTTGGTGCTCGAGGCGATTGCAGGTCATGACCCGAAAGACAGCACCTCACGCCTCGAACCTGTCCAGCATTATGCTGAGACTTTGAGGAAGACCGAAAACCTGCGCGGGCTCCGGGTGGGCATTCCAAAGGAGTATTTCGTCGAAGGTGTTGATGCCGAGGTCGAGGCTGCACTGCGCGCGGCGATCAGGCAAATCGAAAGCCTGGGCGCCGAAGTGGTGGAAGTATCGCTGCCCCACACACAATATGCCATTCCTGTTTATTATTTGATCTTATTTGCGGAAGCCAGCTCCAATCTCGCAAAATACGATGGCGTGCGCTTCGGGTTGTCAGAACGAGAAGTGCATAACCTGCTGGAGCTTTATCTGAAGACCCGTGAGAATGGATTTGGCACGGAGACCAAGCGCCGCATCATGCTGGGTACGTTTGCGCTCTCCGCCGGCTATTATGACGCCTACTATTTAAAGGCGCAGAAAGTACGCACGTTGATCCGCCAGGACTTCCAAAAAGCGTTCGAGACCTGCGATGTTCTGATCACACCCGTCGCGCCGACCACTGCCTTCCGGATCGGCGAGAAGATCACCAACCCGCTCGACATGTATTTATCGGATGTGCACGTGGTCGCGGTAAACCTAGCGGGTATCCCCGCGTTGACCGTCCCGTGCGGATTCTCGAACGGGCTCCCCATCGGCATGCAGATCATGGGTCCGCATTTATCGGAAGAGATGCTGCTGCAGATCGGGCATCTGTATCAGAGCGAGACAAATTGGCATACGAAACATCCGCCGTGTTGGGACGATTCGCAATGAAATACGAAACTGTCATCGGGCTCGAGGTCCATGCCGAACTGCTCACAAAATCGAAGATGTTTTGTGGATGTGAGGTCGTCGATTCGACCACTGCGAGGCCAAACCGATACATTTGTCCGGTTTGCACGGGCCAGCCCGGTGCGCTACCGGTGCTCAACCGGAAAGCCGCTGAACTGGCGGTGAGAGTTGGGCTGGCACTGAACTGCGAGATCCACACCGAGAGCATTTTTGCCCGCAAGAATTATTTCTACCCCGATCTGCCCAAGGGATACCAGATCTCGCAATACGACCAGCCGCTTGCCACCGATGGGAAGATACAGATCGAGACGGAGGCAGGCATCAAGGTTGTGCGCATCCGGCGCGTCCACCTGGAGGAGGACACGGGCAAACTGACCCACGCGGACGGGTACTCGTTCATCGACTACAACCGGAGCGGAGTCCCGTTATTGGAAATCGTCACCGAGCCCGATCTGCGCTCGCCTGAAGAGGTCAAAGACTACGCGACCAAACTGCGCGCGATTTTGCGTTACCTCGGCGTCAACTCCGGCAACATGGAAAAAGGCGTGATCCGCTTCGAGGCCAATGTCTCGGTGCGAGAAGAAGGCAGCGACCAGCTCAACACGCGGACCGAGATCAAAAATCTCAATTCGTTCCGCGCCCTCACGCTAGCGACCGAACACGAGATTAAGCGCCAGATTGAAATCTACTCGCGCGGTGGGCAAGTGGAGCAGGAAACGCTGGGGTTCAGCGAAGCAACGGGCAAAACCTATTCCCAGCGCGGCAAGGAAAGCGCGCACGATTATCGTTACTTCCCGGAACCTGATCTGCCGCCCCTTGTGCTTGAGCCTGGTTGGATCGAATCCATTCACGCATCCCTGCCGGAGCTGCCCGCGGCAAAGATGAGGCGGTTCATTGAGCAGTATGAACTAAAACCGCAGGACGCGCGCTTGCTCACTTCGGAAAGAGTGCTGGCAGATTTCTTTGAAAATGTAGTTTCGAAATCGAAGAGTCCAGCGAAAACGGTCAGTTCATGGATCGCGGGAGAGTTCATGCGCTACATGAACGACCTGAACATCGACGTGACAGACATCCCCATCCCGGATGAGGATTTCGCTCGATTGATCGATCTGGCGACCGATAAAGCCATCAGTGGAAACTCAGCAAAAGTTGTGCTTGGTGAGATGTTCAAGAATGGCGGCAGACCTGAAGAGATCGTCAAGGAAAAGGGGCTCGCTCAGGTCTCGGACGAGAGCTTCATCCAGAATGCCATAATGAAAGTGCTGAACGACAACCCGTCCGAGGTGGAAAAGTACCTGGCAGGCAAGGAAACTCTCCTGCAATGGTTCATGGGCCAGGTCGCGCGGGCCACAAAAGGGAGAGCCAATCCGACCGTGGCGCGGGAGATGTTGGTTAAGGCGCTGGACGAGCGAAGAATATAGCATTTTGAAACGTGTTAAAATCAACGAGAAGTAAGGAGCATCAAATGGTACTTACCTCCCGCACACAGAGTTTACTAAATGACCTGCAAAAGATCATGGCGGTTGACGAAGATGAAATCGTCCAGCGCGGCATCGCCCAGGCAACCACCGATCGAATCATTGAACTCCGTCAGCGCGCGGGACAGTTGAGTGAGCGATATGGCGACATAGAGAAACTTGAAGAAAAAGCCAGGTCCGTCGGTGCTGATGATCACACAGTCTATACTGACCTGCTTGAGTGGCGGGCTGTGCGACAGGAGCTCGAACAACTCACACACTTCTTGGAGAAGGTGTGAGGATTTGGCATGCCTCTATTATTCGCATTTTGCTTGAGAGCAAAGTCTTTTTAGAAGTCCAACTCTCAGGCGGAAAGGTCCACGACCTTCTCAGCGCAACGCTGTTCCTGGATATTCACTTCGATCCTACAACTCATAGCTATTCATACGCTGTAATTGACCTGACATTGCCCTACACAGGAGACAAACGATTGTTTGGCTGGGATGATTTTCCTCACCCGGACTATGAACCATTGACCCGCTTGGCAGTTACCTGCACCACTTTCAGGAAAGATTATCGGACGGAACTTGGCAATTTTCTGAATCGCCATTTCGTGGGGATGTCGAGACGGAAATTCACGAAGTGATAAATGTGATTCGGCATAGAAATATTTCTCATTCGAGGCATCA
>DASTFG010000340.1:0-6544 GCA_035708785.1 Anaerolineales bacterium | reverse complement strand
CGGCTACGCCCAGCGCTTCGGCATCGTCTGGGTGGACTTCGACACACAGAAGCGCACTTTGAAAGACAGCGCGAAGTGGTATAAAAAGGTGATCAAGCAGAACGGATTTTAATCAGCATGTAAGGATGAGCAGCCGCCCATCCTTACATGCTTAACCCGATACAAACGGATTATTCCTTTTCTCCTCCCCCACCGTGGTTGCGGGGCCATGCCCGGAAAGCAAACGTGTCTCATCGGGCATGGTGTATATCTGGGTCTTGATACTTTCCACCAATTGCTCCCAGTTTCCGCCAGGCAGATCGGTCCGGCCAACAGAGCTGGCAAAGATCAGGTCGCCGCAGAAACAGACGTTTTCAGAGACCGCATACAAAATGCAATGGCCCGGCGTGTGCCCGGGCGTGAAGCGCACTTCGAACTCCACACTTCCAAGGCGCAGGACCTGGCCGTGGTAAAAATCGATGGTCGGTTCGGGGCCGGGGTCGATATCGAAGCCGAAGAACGCGCCCCCGCCGCCCGCCCGCCACAGCACGTGGTCGTTCGGGTGCAGCGCCACCAGCGGCAGCGGGTTCAAGGCGTCCGCAATCGCGCCCGCGCCGCCGATGTGATCAAAGTGGGCGTGCGTGTACCATAGATGCCCGATGCGCCAGCCGCGCTGCCGGGCGGCCTCCAGGATGATCTGGCCATCCCAGGCGGGATCGACCACCGCAGCTTCCTTTGTTTCCGAATCCGCGACCAGATAGGCATTGGTGACGGCAGGTCCAAGTGTAAAGGGAACGATTTCAAGCATAGCTCACCTGTGCTCCAGACGGCGGCTGGAGCAGAAAATCCCAGGCATCTCTCATCTCTTTGGAGAAAAAAGATAACTGATCAAAATCGAAATAGCGATCAAACCGATCGCCAGCGGGTAGACCAGCATTGGATTATATTCGAAGAGCAAACCGGCCACCGGCGGTGTAAGGATAAAAATCACCGCACTGACAGTTTCCATGATCCCGTACGTAAGGCCCATCTGCGAATCGTGGACAAGCTCGCGCGCCTGTGCCAGTGCCAGGGGACGTCCTGCGCGAAACCCACCGAGCAAAAAATAGCCAAGCGCAAATACGGGCAGGCTGGCGCCTCTCCAGATCAAAAGCGCAAACAAAGCCACCATCGCCTGCGCCATGAGAAAACCGCGGCGCGGGTTCGCGCGACTGAGTGCGATCGCCATCAGGGAATTTCCGAGCGCGCCGGCCGTGAAGATGATGCCGGTCTGACTCAGGGACAGCCCCCGTACCCCTTCGAGGAAATTGGGCGTCAGCGGCTGCGACAGATACATGGAAAAGATGGCAAATGCGAGCACACCCATGAAGCCAAGCAAGCCTCGATTACTCATCAGCCCTGGCGGCGGAGCCTCCGGGTTATGGCGGTCGATGGGTTGGCTTTCGATGAGCAGGATGAAAAGATTGGAAATGACAAAAACACCTGCAGCCACCAAAAAGCTCATCCGCATGCCGTACCGGTCGCCAATCCACCCGCCAATCAGAGGCCCAAGGGCCATGCCCATCCCAAACGTGGCCGTCGTAAGGGAGAGCACGGTTCCGATGGGCAGCTTCCCGCGCGCCGCGGTCACGTAGCTGCTCAAAGGCGAGGCGACGAAGGCCGTCAGGCCGTAACCGAACAACCCGGCCAGGTAGAGCGGCAATGCTAGGGCGACTCCCATCACCAGTGTGGAGACCAGCCCGAACAGCCAGGCAAACACCAGCAGAGGCCGCCGGCCGATCCGATCCGCCAGACGCCCGGCAGGGATGTGGGTAATCGCCATCGAAAAACCAAAGGCTCCCAGAACCAAACCGATCTCATACTTGCTTAAAAGAAACTGCTTATCCAGATAGATCGGCACGAAGTTAAAAAACAAGCCTTCGCCAAATCCCCAGAGCAGCAGCGCAGATGCGATGAAGACAAGATTTCGATTCAAGGGTTCCTCGTCACCACTGGATTTTAGAAATCTTAACTGCGCCCTAACGCTCGCCGCGCTTTGTCAGGTGCAGGAACCAGAGATTCATCTTGTTCTACCCTCTGGATAAATTCCAGCGCGGATCGAAAGACCTCAAGCCTTGCAGCATCGCGCGGCAGGACATGGCCTGAGCCCGTGATATAAAGTTTTGTCTTATCCTGCGCATTAATCAGCCCCGCGTAAATATCCTCCATATTGCCAGGCAATACATAAGTCTCATTCCTCGAGTGCATGAGCAGCACAGGCACGGTCACCTTTGGCAGGGCCGCCTGCATTTCAAGGATTAATTTCTTCAGTTCTGCCGACGGGCGGACAGGATTCCTGGGATAGGAGATATGCTCCTGATAGGCCAATTGATCGAACCACCCGCTCCCGGGCGGCCCCTTGGTCTTAGGACGATACTTGATGACAAGACTGGCCAATTTTATGAACCAGATGGGATAATCGGCCGGTAAACGCGCCGGGGCAGACAGCGCGATCACCCCCCTGACACGCGGAGTCAGCCGCGTAGACATCAGCAGCGACAGATTGGCGCCCATCGAAAGACCGGCAAGAAAAATACGATCCGTTAGCCCTCGCAGGACGTGATAGCCGTCTTCAACCGAAGCGACCCAATCGGTCCAGCGTGACCGCAGCATGTCTTCGGGATGTGTGGCGTGCCCTGCGAGGCGAATACCCAGACAAGTGTAACCCTGTTGATTCAAATACTCCCCCATCCAACGCATTTCTTTGGGCGTTCCGGTAAATCCATGGATGAGTAAACAAGCAGATTTTGAGGAGTCGCCTAAAAGAAGGAAAGGCTCGGCAGTAGGGATGATTTCAGGCATGGAATGGATTATAGACCACTTGCTTCCTCTCGCGGGACAAAATGACGCGGCCCTTTACCATCCTATGGTTTTCATTGCAGGCTCCCACGATTCCTGTGAACAATGAGTAATCTGCTCCGGCGGGCAGGCGGGCTGAATGCTTTTAAGCTTAGAAAATCGGCCGTGCCATGCGGATCATAGGGGACTTCCCCTATTGAGTACGCGAACTGCCAACCCGATACTTACAAACATTATCAGTAGATCACGAAACGATCAAAACAAGCCCGAAAACAGGGATGCGGGCGTCGCCCGCATCCCTGTTTTCGGGTATCCTCTAATCTTTCGTGAAGTACTGATTATCGGCACAAATAGATTAAAAATTCGCGGTGCTATTTCCTTTCTTGATACAATAGATCATTACTGGCAATGGTCAGCCTGGTGGACAAGCGTACCCTGCAACATTGTTTGAAGGAGTTGGGAGTCTAAATGATAAATAACAATCCTTCCCAAGGTGGGGCTGAGGATCGACTCATACTGGCAATTAAAGAAGAAGAGATCAGTGTTGCGCCTGAGAGCAAAGTTCTCATTCATGTAGCAGTGATCAACCAGAGTCCCAGCGAAGATTATGTAGACATTCTGGTCAAAGGGGTGCCATCCGATTGGACGACGATCGATACGCCGGTTGTCCGTGTATCCCCTGGAGAAGCAAAACAAGTCACTCTTACGGTTCAGCCGCCCGCTGTCCCCCAGAGCCGCGTTGGCCGATATCCCCTGGATGTGCGCGCGGTCAGCCAGGCCAACCCGACCCGTTCGGCGACTGCACGCAGCATCCTGACTGTGGCCGCCTACGAGTCCAGAGGGCGCATCGGGGTTCTGCTTGGTTCCATTCACTTCTCCGCTTCCCCGGGTTCTACCATACATGTTCCGATTCTTTTGCAAAACCGCGGGCTGGAGGAGGATAGTTTCCGGCTGAACGTCGAAGGCATTCCTACGAACTGGGTCTCGACGAACTCTGCACTGACAACGCTGGCGCCCTCCACGAGCAAGGAAGTTCTGTTGACCATCCGCGTACCTCACTCACCGGAGGCAGCTGCCGGTCGGAGACCTTTTACAATCGCATTTGACAGTCAGGATTTTCCTGATCAGAGAGCCGAGGTGGAATGTATTTTGACGGTGTCGGCTTTCTCACAATTCTCAGCCTCCTTACAGCCGGAGACTTTTGAAGGCGGCCAATCCGGGCGTCTGACCGTCAATAACGAAGGAAACACGGTCGACACGTATACCTTGGATTTCCAGAGCCCGGGCAATGTTCTAATATTCGAAAAGGGGGTGCCGGTCACCCGACCAGGGACCGAACCGGGCACGCAGGAAATTGAAATCGTCGAAATCCCTCCAGGAGAGAGGTTTCAGGTCGCGCCCGGAGACAGCGTGACTTACCATTTCCGCACCGGGCTCAGGTCCCGCCCGCTCATCGGGAATGAGAAGGCATATCCCTTTGTCGTGCAGGTCCAGTCCTCCGACGATAAATCGATAGAACTCTCAGGGGAGGTAAGAGAAAGAGGATTTATACCTGTCTGGTTGCTCTCTGTGCTTGCGATTGGATCTCTTGTTTTATGCCTTATTGCTCTCGTCCCGCTCGCAGGGGCGCGAAATGCGGCCAGGGCCACGCAAACAGCGATCTTCAACCAGACGCAGGCGGCGCTCTCTGGTCAGGAAGATTCGGATGGTGATGGGCTGCTTAACAGCCAGGAGATCGATCTCGGTACGGACCCCTTCCAGCCGGATACCGATGGGGATGGATTATCGGATGGCCAGGAAGTCAATACCCATCGGACAGACCCGATGATCCCTGACACGGATGAGGATGGCCTGCTGGATGGCGAGGAGATCCAACCACATCAGACCGACCCGCTGAATCCCGACACGGATGGCGATGGACTATTAGACGGTGAGGAGATCGACCGCGGCACCGACCCGCGCAATCCTGACACCGATGGTGATGGCATATCGGACGGCGAGGAGATCCGGCTGGGGACCGATCCACGCAATCCGGATACCGACGGCGACGGCCTGCCGGACGGGCAGGAAAACCAGAATTGCCCGCGTCCGCTTGATCCTGACTCGGATGACGATGGCATTACCGATGGAAGGGACCTCGATCCCTGTAATCCCGCCAACCCCTCGTTGACAGCCACAGCCCTGGCCGGTGCGACACAGCCTCCGCCCCCCACGGCCGTTCCCACAAACACGCCCGTCCCAACCAGCCCGGCCGCTGCCACCCTGACCTCTGCCCCTCCCAGCCTGCAGGGAACCATGCTCTTTGCATCCAATCGGGATGGCAACTCTGAGATCTATGCCCTGAACCTGGCCAACCAGTCCGCGACGCGCCTGACCAACAATTCCGCACAGGATATGCAGCCTGCCCTGGCGCCCGATTCTGTACAGGTTGCGTATGTGACGAACCAGGACGGCAACAATGAAATCTATCTTTCCGGCCTGGACGGCCGCGTGCCCCTCAACCTCACCAGCAACTCAGCCGATGACCAGCAGCCTACCTGGTCGCCGGATGGGAACTGGATCGCTTTCACCACCAATCGCGACGGGAACCAGGAGATCTACGTGATGCGCAGTGATGGCTCCGAGGTTCGTAACCTGACGAATAATCCTGCCAACGATTTAGCTCCCACCTGGTTCTCTACTGGCGGCCTGTTGGGCTCACAGGACTGGATCGCTTTTACGACCACACGCGATGGCAACCAGGAAGTGTACAAAGTCAGGCCGGACGGTTCCGGATTGACAAACCTGACGAACAATCCGGCAAATGATTTCTCTCCTTCGGGCTTCTTCGGAGGAGGCCTGCTCGCCTTTGTGTCGGACAGGGATGGCAACCCTGAAATCTACAGGATGACCGATAGTGGAGGCTCGCCCACCAATCTGACGAATAACTTCGCCCAGGACCTGGACCCTGTTATCAACTCAAACGGGAGCTGGGTCGCCTTTTCAACAGATCGTGATGGCAACCTGGAGATTTACATCGTGAGGATCGACGGCGGCACCGCGTACAACCTGACGAGAAACCCGGGCCAGGACGGCCAGCCAGACTGGTGACATTCCTCGAACGAATGCAGATGCTTTTGGCAGGCTGTTAAATTTCGCGCCTCTCATTGCAGGAGAGACCATATTCTCCGTGGGTCACTTGCTCATCCAGGCCGGCCGGAGCGATGCAACCTTTTTATAAATTGGACAACTCTTCTCGTGCGCACCCGCTAAATAGCCTGTAGAAAGCAGGAATTCATTCACGATCTCGCCGCCGGTAAATACAAAAGTCTTTTTGAACAACTTAACCCAACCGTTTTTCGCCAGTTGGTGCTTTGCGTTTAAATCCAGCCAGGCTTTAAAGGAGCCGTATTCCTTCCGCAATTCCTGTATGCGCTTTGCATTCTCGATAGCAGCGTTCACCTTGAGCCGGTTCCGGATAATGCCTGCATCCGCAAGCAGGCGGGCGCGGTCTGCTTCGGTATAGTTCGCGATCCTGTCAATATCAAAGCCGTGATAGGCTTTGCGAAAATTCTCGGCTTTTTTGAGCACGGTGATCCACGAAAGCCCTGCCTGATTGATCTCAAGGATCAGGCGTTCGAAGAGCAGGTTGTCATCCTTGAGTGGGAAGCCATACTCGGTATCATGGTAACGCTTGTTGAATTCGTCTTCCGGGTGGGAAAGAACATATTCGCAATAGGTTGTCATT
>DASTFG010000339.1:0-6377 GCA_035708785.1 Anaerolineales bacterium | reverse complement strand
CCGGGGAACCCGGTAGGGTTACCGGCCAACCCGGTACGTATACCGACGAACCCGGTGGGCTTACCGATCAACCCGGTAAGGTGACCGAGTGACGCGGTAAGGCTACCGAGAAACCCGGTGCGACTACCGGCAAGCCCGGTAAGCGTACCGACGAACCCGGTGGACGTACCGGGCAACCCGGTGCACGTACCGACAGACCCGGTAAACCTCCCAACAAACCCGGTAAGGTGACCGGGGTACGCGGTAACGCTACCGACAAACGCGGTGGGCGTACCGGGCAACCCGGTGCGACTACCGGCAAGCCCGATAAGGATACCGATCATCCCATGTGCCGGGACCAGATCCCTCTCTTACAGCTCGACTGCGTATAATCTCAGCTCGATATCGTCCTCCGACAGCCTGATCATCCTCTCGAACCGCAGCCCGAGCTTTTCCACGACGCGGATCGAGCCTGCATTGGCCGGATCGGTGATCGCGACGATACGGCGCAATCCAACCACGTTTTTTGCATAGTCTTTGACCGCCCGCGCCGACTCGAAGGCAAATCCTTTTGACCAGAACTTCGGGAGAAACGCATACCCGATATCGACATCGTCCAACCCAACCCGTTTGACGAGGCCACAAATCCCAATCGGCTCATTCGTCTCTTTCAAGAGGACCAGGTACAGGCCAAAACCATTCCGGGAATAACTGGCGGCGGGTCCGTTCAGGATATAGGCGTTGGCATCTTCGAGCGTACGAACGCCCCGGTCGCCGATGTTTTGGATGAACGAAGGCTCGTTCAATAGCTGAAGCATGAACTCGGCGTCATCCGTGGATATCTTGCGAAGCAGCAAGCGTTCTGTTTCGAGGATTATCAAATGAGCACCTCCTGTCTCCGGCTGTGGAGACTTTTGATTTTACAACACTTCATATCCTCCTTCCTGAGGATCCCATCAGCCCTTATAATTAGGCTCACCAATGACCCATCCCAAATTACCAATTACTGATTACCAATTACTAATCACCAATTACCAACCTCCCAAACCTCATGCCCACTCCCCTCATCGAATGCATCCCTAACTTTTCCGAAGCCCGGCGTCCCGAAGTTATTGACCAGATCGCCGCGGCCATCTCCTCCGTCGAGGAGGTGCGCCTGCTCCACCGCTCCTCCGACCTGGACCATAACCGCACCGTCCTGACCTTCGTCGGCCCGCCCTTTGCCGTAGAGGAAGCTGCCTTCCGCGCCGTCCAGACTGCTGCTGAGCTGATCGATATGAATCAGCATACCGGCGAGCATCCCTGCATCGGCGCGGCGGATGTAATTCCCTTCGTCCCGCTCTCCGATGCCACCATGGACGAGTGCATCGAGATCGCGAAGAGGCTGGGGGAACGCGTCGGCGGCGAGCTCAACATCCCGGTCTATTTATACGAGGCGGCGGCCACGCGTCCCGAACGGGTCAACCTCGAAAACATCCGCAAGGGCCAGTACGAGGGACTCAAGTCCGAGATCGAATCCAACCCGGACCGCGCGCCAGATTTCGGGCCGGCCAAACTTGGCTCTGCGGGCGCGACGGTCATCGGCGCGCGCAATCCCTTGATTGCCTTCAACGTGTATCTTACGACGTCCGATGTGGACATTGCCAGGAAGATCGCCAAAGCGATCCGCCACTCCTCCGGGGGGCTCCGGTATGTCAAGGCGCTCGGCCTGCTCGTGGAGGGACGCGGCCAGGTCTCGATCAACCTCACCAATTATCGTGAGACGCCCGTTGCCCGCGTCGTGGAGCTGATCCGGCGGGAGGCCGCGCGCTATGGGACGAGTATCCACCACAGCGAGCTGGTCGGGCTGATCCCGCAGGATGCACTGACGGACGCCGCGGTCTGGTACATGCAGTTGGACCAGTTCGACAAATCCCAGATCCTGGAAGCACTTCTCTACGACGCGCACGCTTCTGGCTCAGCCGATAATGCTCCCTCGTTTCTCGAGGAGTTAGCCAGCTCCACGCCGACTCCCGGAGGCGGCTCCGCCGCGGCATACGCGGGGGCGATGGGCGCGGCGCTCGTCGCGATGGTCGCGGGGCTGACGATCGGGAAAAAGAACTATGCCAGCGTAGAGGCCGGGATGCAGGCGATCCGCGTGATGGCCGAGAAGCTGCGCAAGGAATTAACGCTGGCGGTGGATGACGATGCGGGTGCCTTCGAGGCTGTCATGGGCGCTTACAGACTGCCAAAAGAGACGGAGGAGCAGCAGGCGGCGCGCGCCGGGGCTATCCATACCGCCATGCTGAACGCCGCCCATGTCCCTCTGCACGTCTGGCAGGACGCGGTCAAGGTAATGGAGCTTGCCGTGAAATGCGCGAAGGAGGGCAATGTCAACGCGATCAGCGATGCGATGTCTGGCTTTTCCCTATCCCGCGCCGCGCTCACTGCCGCGGGCTATAACGTCAAGGTCAATCTCAATTCGCTGGAGGATAAGTCGGTGGGGGAGAAGCTGCTGAGCGAGTTGAAAGAACTGGAGTCAAAAGCAGACGAGCTCGAAAAGGAAATCCGCAAGACGATGGAAGAGCGCGGAGGGATCTAGGCTGTGGAGTCAGGGAGCTTGCTCCCGTATTTAAATTTAGATGAGCAAACAGTCGATTCAACAGGGCTAAAAATCATCGTGTATCTTCAGTCGATCAATTGGCTGATTGATAACCCGTTCCTTCAAAACAGCAGCACCCTGTTCCACAAACCATCTGTAACTGCAATAAGGATAATCGATTGCATCGTCAATCAGACCGTGCCTTACTGGATTCATATGAATATAGTGCAGCCGGGCAAGATATGATTTCTCATATGTCAGGCAAGAATCCCAATAATTGAACCAAACCTGTCTGCCTGGAGTCTGATCCCATTTGTTGAGTTGAATAGCCGTGATGGAATGCAATTGCTGAATTAATTTCTGTAAAGTGGTTGCATCTTCTGGAGCTTTGGCTATAAAGTGATAATGATTGTTCAAAATCGCCCATGCTTCCAAAGCCGATCCAAGGAAATGAGCGCGTTCCAGTAAGGTCTGCAAAACGAACTCTTTTCGGCGGCCCTCGCTTAACCATTGTTGTTTGTGTAAAATAGCTCCGGTAACCATATACATCACATTTGGAACAAAATAATGCGGTGGATTATGGAGATATGTTTTGAAGACCTCATTCATAGTTTCAAGTATAACAGTCCAATCGACTTGGAGGCAGGGAGCTCGTGTGCCTGTCAGGGTATGCTCCTGAAATCCCGCCAGCAAGCTGGCTGACTCCAAAGTATCCCAATTTTATGAAGCGTAAATTTTGTGTTCTGATGGTCTTTTGCGTTCTTATCTCCTGCACGCCTCCTCCAACCCCCTTAACATCTCCAACGAATGCAATTACGTTGGCTGTTTCGGAGGCCATTCAAACGCCAACCTCAACTCCAATCCCCCCTACCTTGACACCCGCGCCGGTCACCAATACACCGGTTGCCTGTGATCCCTTGACCGCCGACTTCTGCCTCACGGATGGACATTTCCTCCTGCAGCGACCGATGAAGCCGCCCGCGGACGATTCGGTGGATCCAACATATCCGTATGGCTCGACCGCCAACGGGACGCGCGATCCGCACCACGGGGTTGAGTTCGTGAACGAATCGGGCACGCCTGTCCACGCCGCGGCGGATGGGGAGGTGATCTTTGCAGGACCGGACGAGGAGGCGATCTACAGTCCGTGGCAGAATTACTACGGCAACCTGATCGTCATCGAGCATGCAGAAGGGCTCTTTACGCTCTACGCCCACCTCTCGAAGATCGATATCGAGGCTGGACAGGAAGTGCTGGCAGGAGAGAAGATCGGCGAAGTCGGCAGTACGGGGACGGCGATGGGAAGCCATCTTCATTTTGAGGTTCGGCGGGGTGAGGTTCAGAACTATTCTTCCACACAAAACCCTGAGCTCTGGCTGGCTCCCAAGGAAGATAAGAACGGTGAATTATTCGGAGCGTTGGCACTTTCGATCGTCGATCAGAATTTTGTTCTGCAATACGCTGAATTTACCATTGATTACCATCCAGATCGGGATCAGCCGCGGGAGAAATCTTATTACGTCACTACCTATGCACCCAATCTCATAGCCGGAAACGAAAACGCAGCTTTGGGCGATCTGCCTTCCGGGGACTACCGGATTGCACTCAGTTACAACGGCAAGCTCTACGAACGCTGGGTTGCAGTAAAATCGGGAAAACTCACGCAAGTGGTTATCATTGTGAAATAATTGGGAGAAGCCCGAAAACAGGGGTGCGGGCGCCGAAGGCCCCCGCACCCCTGTTTTCGGGTATTCTTTGGACTTTCGTGAAGTACTGAAATTGGAGAAACTATGGGACTCAAACCTGATCACTGGATCCGTAAGATGGCGCACGAACACCGCATGATCGAGCCGTTCGAAGAGAAGCAGGTTCGCAACGGGGTTGTCTCTTATGGTGTATCGTCGTACGGATATGACGTCCGGGTGGCGGACGAATTCAAGATCTTTACCAACGTCTTTTCTGCGACGGTCGACCCGAAGAACTTCGATACCAAGTCGATGGTGGATTACATTGGCGATGTCTGCATCATCCCGCCGAACTCCTTCGCGTTGGCGCGCACGGTCGAGTACTTCCGCATCCCACGTCAGGTGTTGACGATTTGTCTTGGAAAATCAACGTACGCAAGATGTGGAATCATCGTTAACGTGACTCCCTTCGAGCCTGAGTGGGAGGGATTCGTCACACTTGAAATTTCAAATACTACGCCGCTTCCGGCGAAGATCTATGCCAACGAAGGGCTGGCGCAAGTCCTGTTCTTCGAGGCGGATGAGGAATGCGAAATCTCTTACGCGGATAAGAAAGGGAAATATCAGAAACAGCAGTCCATTGTGTTGCCGAAGTTGTAGGCATCATCCTTGTTCCAGGGGAACGTTCTCTGTTTCTTTTAACCTTGCGTCATGCTTCTTTACATCTTCAATCGCTTTCCTTACGTTTACAAACGGCAATAAGATCAATCCCGCCACGAAGAAAAAGATAAGTGACAGGATGGCAGGACGAAGATTTCCAAATATCTGATTCGCAAGCCCAAACACAAGGGGCCCAATCCAGGACGTGCCGCGCTCGCTGATCTCATAGAAAGAATAGAATTCCGCTTCCTTGCCGTCGGGGATCATCTGTGCGAACAGGCTGCGGCTGATGGCCTGTGAGCCGCCCAGCACAATGGCGATAAAGATTCCCAGGATCATGAACTCGGTGACACGGTTTTCTCCCTGCATGCCGCCATAGGCAAATATGACAACCGCTGACCAGATGACAAGACTGACGATGATCGCTTGCTTGGCGCCGATCCAGGTTGCAAGTCTGCCCCAGAAGAGCGCGCCCCCGAACGCGACGAACTGGATCATGAGGATGACCGCGATCAGTGTATCCTGCGATAAGCCGACGCCTCCCCGGGCGATCGGCGCGGCGGCAAAGACCGCCGCGACAGCGATCACGGTCTGGATGCCGTCGTTATAGAGAAAGTATGCCAATAGGAACTTCAGCGTTTCGGGAAAGTTCCGGACCTCGCGCAGGGTATTGCGCAGCTGCTTGAAAGAGATGCTGAGATAGGTTTCGCCGGAGGGCAGCGCACGGGCAGCACGGCGTGAGCGCAAACGAGACCAGGTGATCAAAGAAAACCCGATCCACCAGAGGCCTGCGGAGGCGAGATTGATGCGCACAGCAAGATCCGTAGGTATGCCGATGGCTTCTCGAAAGCTAAAGAATGCCAGGTTGAGCGCGAGGAGGATCCCTCCGCCGAGGTATCCCATTGCCCAGCCATACGAGGAGACACGGTCGCGTTCTTCCTCGCTGGCGATATCGGGCAGGTAGGCATTGTAGAAGACGATCGCGGCACCAAAGGACAGATTGGCAATGATGAACAAAACGCCGCCCAGCCACCACAGGTCTCCGGCCACGAAAAACATGAATATCGTCGCCACCGAACCAATGGTCGCAAAGATCTGCATCAGGCGTTTTCGTAAATGGGAGTAATCTGCAATGGCCCCGAGGATCGGGAGAAAGAGCACCTGCATAAAGACCGAGAAGGAAACGCAATAGGCGAGGAAGGAATCCGGCGCGACCGGGATCCCGAAGAAGCGGGCCATCCCATCCGGATACGCCTCTGCCGCGGTCGCGGCCAGGGAGGCGATGTACGGTCCGAGAAAAACGGTGCCAACAGTCGTGCTGAAGGCGGAGTTTGCCCAGTCATACATAGCCCAGCCAAAGATCTCGCGCCGATCGTTTATGGTTGCCTGTGCTGTCGTCATCCTGCCTCCGGGAGATGGGTTGGCGATCTTACGAGTCAAAACCCCGTGTGTCTCTTGATAGTTGCGAAACC
>DASTFG010000338.1:0-4555 GCA_035708785.1 Anaerolineales bacterium | reverse complement strand
GTCCCCAGCAATATTATTAACAACTACTTCAAGGCCGGCCCCAACTCCACTGGATATGAGGTCCAGGCCCATCATAACAACAGATCCATGATGGGACCGCAGATCTACGTCAGCGGCAATCTCGGCCCGCATCGCACGGATGATGCGCAAGCCGATATCGACGTGGTCAAACCGGCTGATCAAAAGTTCGTTGTGAAAAGTCCCTTCCCGGCGGCTGCGGTAACGACGACCAACGCGCGGCAAGCCTACAGGAATGTGCTGGCGAGCGCGGGGGTGCGCATCCCGACCATGGATGCCGTGGACAAGCGGATCATCGAAGAGGTCAAACGAGGGGAGGGGAAGATTATCGATTGTGTCAGTGCCACTGAGCTGACGAGCCCGATTGACTGTGCCGTGAGAGTATATTTGCATCCTGATGACTATGTTAGATACGGGATCTATGATCCCCTCGATGAGTTGGGGTGGCCGGTGCTGGCTGCGGGCACGCCGCCACAGGATAGCGACCACGACGGAATGCCGGATCGCTGGGAAAGGGAGCATGGGCTGAACCCCCACCTGGACGACAGCGCTCAGGACAGAGACGGAGACGGATATACCAATATCGAGGAGTATCTCGATGCATTAGTGTCCGGTACGGAGTAATGCCAGATATCACCCGTCGATAAAGAAGCGATTCAACCAACACATGTCGATGTATATACATATATCGGTTCGAGCTTCTAGAGAATATAAGCGAATGCCAGTCGTCGATAGCGTGGTAGTACCAGTAGTAAAAGCATCAATCAAATGATTGTCGAATTCATCGGTAGTACCGGGGCTGGCAAAACAACATTAATTTCACAGGTCCAGCGTAGGTTGGCTCAAACAACAGACGTAGTGACTTCTTTTGACGTGGTTGCATCTCTGCCTGGTCTGCCTACCGTAGACCACCCCACAGTCCGGAACTTCATTCAGGAGCTTGTCGGATTTCCGTTTCTGATTGGTTCGCTACGCCGGAACCGAATATTTCTGCTTTTTATGTTGAGAATGTTAGCGCGCCAGGCTGCTTTCTCAATTTTCACGGTCAATATTCTGCGGAGCATTGAGCGAAAGATCGGTGTATATGAAATACTGAGACGGAGACACCACGATCACATTGTTTTGGTAGATGAGGGAACGGTTCTCCTGGCCCACAACGTATTTGTTTACAGCAGTGCCGACTACACACGAGAAGAAATTACCACATTTGCCAGCCTGGTACCGTTGCCGGATATAATCGTCTATATTAAGGCGCCGGTCGACATCTTGGTTCAACGCGCGCTGCTCAGGACGGATCCTCCGAGAGAGATCAGATCAAAGAATCGAGCATTGATCGAGAAACATATCCAGCGTGCTGTTGAGATGTTTGAAGAGCTTATCCAAGCTGATAACATCCAGAGTCGCCTGTTGATTGTGGAAAACCCCGATTCCGACGATCAAGGATGTGGCGATGTAGTTGAGGGTGTCGTCAGATTTATCATCAATCGTAAATTCGCCAATCAGGATGGCTAGCCCATCATATCCAATGGTACTGGAAGGCATCACAAAGAGATGAGCAAAATTCAAAAGTTCATAGAAGAATTAAATGTAAACGGCATAAGATATTGTCACTGGAAGAGCAATCTTTCGCTTTCTGAATCTCTCGCCGGCCAATCGGACGTTGATCTGCTTGTCCATCGGGGAGATGCCAGCATGTTCAGAACCATCCTAAGCCGAATGTGCTTCCGTCCCGCAGCCAATAAAGAGGGCGAATCTTTTCCCTCCATAGAGCATTACTTTGCTCTCGATGAAGAGAGTGGTATTCTAGTCCACGTGCATGCCTATTTTCGAGTGATCACGGGAGATAGTCTGTCCAAGAATTATCGGTTCCCTATCGAAGAGATGCTGTTGCAGAATACTCGTATGGAAGGCTCGATCCCGGTGCTGACCAAAAGCGCAGAACTCATTGTCTTCATATTAAGGATCATGCTGAAGCATACCTCGCTGGTTGAACTGTTACTCCTTGCAAGATATTGGAAAACAGTAAAGCAGGAGATCGCGTGGCTGCTGGAATCCGGCTCCCTGGAGGAGACCTTAAGACTGCTTGATTATTGGTTGCCTGCTGTTGACGCTGAACTGTTCTCTGAGTGCGTCGGAGCTCTAAAGGACGAAGCCTCTTTGACGCGCCGGATTTCCCTTGGTCTTCGACTACGCTCCCAGCTTGGGATCTATGCCAGGCATTCTGCTATTCGGTCTCAGTTGATCGGAGTCAGGAAATTTACAGGGATGGTGATTCGGCGCCTGACCAAGTCCCCAAAGGAATTAATCCCCCGATCCGGCGGTGTCGTCATTGCCTTTGTTGGCCCGGAGGCAACAGGTAAGTCCACACTCATCGCTGAAACGAGCAAATGGCTGGGAGAGCACTTTGCCGTAGAAAAGATCCATGCGGGAAAGCCAAGATCAACGCTTCTTACCGCTATGCCGAATTTACTTGTGCCCACTTTACGTTCATTATTCCCAGGTTCGAGATCCACCCGCCTGGAGGCACACTATCTCTACGATGAGCAGCTGGAAAGGCCCCGGCGTTCCTTCCCACTCATTTTTACGATCCGCTCTGCTTTGCTTGCATATGATCGGCGCGCATTACTCTCTAAAGCGTATAGCCAAGCAGCCAACGGGACAATTGTGTTGTGTGATCGGTATCCCACTTCACAAATTGGTGCTCCAGATGGCCCTCAGTTATCTCAACTGGCCAGTTCCGCAGATCGATCCACGATCCGCCACAGGTTAGCCAAGATCGAGGAACGGCTGTACCGGCAGATTCCCCCGCCGGACCTGGTCGTTTATCTGAGCGCCCCGTTAGAGGTCGCCCTGTCTAGAAATGCGACTCGCGGCAAAAAGGAGCCGGAGGATTACGTACGCCGACGGCATGCTCGGAGTTCTAATCTGGAATTTGAGAAATCGCCAGTCCATAAGGTCAATACAGACCAACCCTTTGACAGAACCTTTCTCGAAGTCAAAAAAGCGATATGGGAGGCTTTATAGCAAGGCACCGAGCCGGGGAGACGGTATTTAAAAATCTTCTAGACAACTCCTTTCAAAACTGTAACTTTAATAAGACTCTGACGTCATGTGGGTAGATGTATTGAACGCTGCAGCTAAATAGGAAGTATCGTCTGTGTTTCTTGCACAAGAGGGGGGTTCAAAGGTTTAATACTTTCAGCGTTCCTTTTGAACCGACACATAGATGTCGGGATGGCGGAGCGCGTCTGGGAGAAAATGAAAGGCGAGTTTTCGTCGGTAAGGCTCCTTGTCCGTAAAATCATTCAGAGCAACGAGGGATAAAACGAAGCTGCAAGGGTGGAAAGTGATCGGAAGACGATCAAATCTTAATTCTTAGTCATTTTGGAGTTGTTGGAGGCAGCGATGGGAGTAGTTAGTAAAACCATTCAGAGTGCACGTTACAAAGATACCCCATTAGTATCGACTCAAAACATCCGCGTGCTGCTGGTCATCACCGGGTTAGCTACGGGCGGGGCGACAAACGTCGTCCTGGACCTCGCACGCCATTTTAAAAACCAACCCGGGTTTGACCTGCAGCTTGTAACCGGCCTTATCCCGCCAGGTAGAAATGATGTCACTCATCTGGCGAAGGAAATGGGCATTCCTACACGGGTAATACCTAGTCTGGTTAACGGTATCAATCCGCTCGTGAATCTAAAGGCGATTGCGGATCTCCGGGATGTCATGCTTGAGGGCGAATATGATATTGTCCATACCCACTCTTCAGTGGCGGGCGTGGTCGGCAGGCTGGCAGCACTCGCAGCCGGAATTCCGGTGATTATCCATCAGGTTCATGGCTGGGGACTGCAGGAGGGTATGCCTGGATGGGCCAGGAAACTCTACCTTTCCCTGGAAAGGTTTTGTGCCAAATTCACCGACCGCATTATTACGGTCGCCGAACCGGATATTCAGAAGGGCTTGAACCAGGGCATTGGCACCAAAGAGAAATTTACCTTGATCAACAATGGCATTGACCTGGAAAAGTTCCGCCAGGAAGTTGATGCTCAGCAAGTACGCGCAGAACTGGGTTTGGATCCTGAAAGTAAGCTCGTGGGGATGGTCGGTCGCTTGGACGAACAAAAGAATCCTCTGGATCTGATCAGAGCTGCTGCGATCGTAATCAAGAATTACCCAAACGTGCAGTTCCTAGTTATTGGCGACGGCGCATTACGTCCCGACTGCGAGAGACTGATTGGCGAGCTTGGTCTAAGAGACAAGTTTTTCCTGCTGGGCTTCCGAAACGATGTTCCCCGAATCTTGCCAATCCTGACGATCACTGCCATGAGTTCCCTGTGGGAGGGTTTGCCCCTGGCGTTTCTTGAGGCGATGAGTGCTGGCAAGCCAATCGTTGCAAATGACGTAGATGGCGCAGGTGATGTTGTAGTAAATGAGGAGACGGGTTTTCTTGTACCCCCCCGCCAACCGCAAGCAATGGCAGAGCGAATTCTAACTTTGCTCAATGACGAAACGCTTTGTAATAGGATGGGAAAGATTG
>DASTFG010000337.1:0-2831 GCA_035708785.1 Anaerolineales bacterium | reverse complement strand
GCCATACCGCCACAGGTTCTGGCCCAGGCAAGCAGCGCCAACCCAACGTTTAAACCAGAGGAGCTGGATCAGCTGCTGGCGCCGATTGCCCTCTACCCCGACTCACTACTGGCACAGATCTTCATGGCCTCCGCCTATCCGCTCGAAATCGTGCAGGCGGATCGCTGGGTGAAGCAGAACCAGCAGCTCCAGGGTGATGCCTTGACCGCGGCGCTGGAACAACAGCCCTGGGATCCGAGCGTCAAGTCCCTGGTCAACTTTCCCCAGGTGCTGGCCATGATGAGCGAGCAACTCGACTGGACGACGAAGCTCGGCGATGCCTTCCTGGCGCAGCAGAAGGACGTGATGAACACGGTGCAGCGGCTGCGGGTGAAAGCGCAGGCTGCGGGCAATCTCAAGACGACCACCGAGCAGCAGGTGATCGTCGAACAGCAGGTGATCCGCATCGAATCGCCGAGCCCGCAGGTGGTTTATGTGCCCGCCTACAACCCGACGATAGTCTATGGGGCCTGGGCGTATCCAGCCTATCCGCCCTACGCCTACTATCCGCCGGGTTACGTGGTCGGGGCGATCGCGCGTATTGTGCATTTATTTGCGTCTTCTAGTGCGCATGAGGTACTCGAGCAGAGCAAAGAAGAATCGGTGAGCCAGACCCCCAAACCAGGGAGGAAGAGATGACACAAGTGGTTCATCCATCACTCTATCAAGTCAACACCCGCGTCTGGTTGACGGAATTGTCCCGGCAATTGGCACGGGCAGCGACTCTGGATGACATTCCCGACGCCGAACTTGACCACCTGGCGAAGATGGGTTTTGACTGGGTGTGGTTCCTGAGCGTCTGGCAGACCGGGCTGGCCGGGCAACAGGTTTCCCGTAGCAATCACGAATGGCGCCAGGAATTCCAGGAGAGCCTGCCGGATCTGCGGGAAGAAGACATCGCCGGCTCCGGTTTTGCGATCACCGCCTATGCCGTCCCAGCCGATCTGGGAGGCGATGCGGCGCTGGCTCGCCTGCGCCAACGGCTTGCGAATCGCGGTTTGAAGTTGATGCTCGATTTTGTCCCGAACCACGTGGCGCTGGATCACCCCTGGGTCGAAAACCACCCGGAATATTTTGTCACGGGGGCGGAGGACGTGTTAGCGCGGGAGCCGCAGAACTATATCCGGGTCAAACGGAAAAAGGGCGACCTGGTTTTGGCTCACGGCCGGGATCCGTACTTCCCTGGCTGGCCAGATACCCTGCAGCTCGATTACAGCAATCCCTCCACTCAGGAAGCGATGAGCCGGGAACTCGAGAAAATCGCCAGCCAGTGCGACGGTGTGCGCTGCGATATGGCGATGTTGATTCTTCCCGAGATATTTGAGCGAACGTGGGGCAGAAAGTCAGGGCCGTTCTGGCCGCAGGCAATCCAACGTGTGCGCGAGCGCTTTCCAGATTTTTGTATCATGGCCGAGGTCTACTGGGATCTGGAATGGACCCTCCAGCAACAGGGGTTTGACTACACCTATGACAAGCGCCTCTATGACCGCCTGCGCGAGGGTAGCGCCCGGCCAGTGCGCAAGCACCTCCATGCGGCGCTTGATTATCAGACTAAGCTCGCGCGTTTTCTGGAGAATCACGACGAACCCCGCGCTTCCGCCTCATTTGATCCTCGCGTTCACCGGGCCGCGGCGGTGATCACGTATTTCATACCCGGCCTGCGTTTCTTCTATCAGGGGCAGTTCGAAGGCCGGAAGAAACGCATTTCACCGCATCTCATTCGGGCACCTGAAGAATCTCCGGACAAGGAGATTGAGGAGTTCTATGATCATTTGCTCGCCATCCTCCGCAAGCCCATCGTGAAAAGCGGGGAATGGCAACGGCTTGCTTGTCAGCCGGCTTGGGCCGGGACCGGATCCTGGGACTCCTTCGTCGCCCATTCCTGGCGAGGAGCCGGTGTTGAACGGATGCTGATCGCTGTGAATTACGCACCCCATCCCAGTCAGTGCTATCTCAACCTGCCTTTTCCCGAAATCAAAAACCGTTCGGTCCGGCTCAAGGACTCGCTCAGTTCCGCTTGCTATATCCGCGAAGGGCATGAATTGCTTGAGCGCGGACTCTATCTTGATTTGCAACCCTGGTCTTATCATGTTTTTGACTTGGAGGCTAACCAATGAAAGCGATTACTGTAGAGCCTAAAAAGCCCGGGACAGCCCGGTGCGAAGATATTCCGGAGCCCGATGCACGGGAGGGCTCGGTCCTCGTGGAAGCCATCGCCGTCGGCGTTTGTGGGACGGACGTCGAGATCGTGGAGGGCAAGTACGGTTGGGCCCCCTGGGGCAAGACGCGCCTCGTGCTCGGCCACGAATCCCTCGGCCGGGTGGTTGGACCGGGCCCGAGCAGCGCGCTCAAAAAGGGTGCTCAACGCACATTTTGTCAGGGTCTCCAGATGTTGTCAAGTGGGATGGGGCAGACACTGCTTGCCAACATCTATGGCCGGTTTACCGAGGACTTTGACACTGCCGATCTCCGGCCAGACAGGGCCTTACTGGCGCCATGGGGATCAGTGGGGAAGCGGGCAGAAGCCACGTCACTTTCCCTTTTCTGAGGCAGATTGACGATGCTGATAGGACATCTTCAGCCGGTCCATCAAGTCATCATACGACTCGCGGCGAATGATCTGATCAAATTGCGTCCGATAGTTGGTAAGCGTACTGGCGCCTTCGCCCACCACATCGTAGATAAACCAATTCTCACCCTGCTTTAGCAAGAGATATTCCACCGCCTCTTTGGTTGGATCATCAGGGTAAGTCATTTCGGTCTGCACGGAGGCAAAACCGCTGGGATCGATG
>DASTFG010000336.1:0-17383 GCA_035708785.1 Anaerolineales bacterium | reverse complement strand
GATCGCCGCCAGCATGGGTCCATACCCCGCAAGCAGAGTGAGAAAGCCCGGTACTTGAATTGAAGTAATGCCGCGCGAATTGAGCGCCTGAGGAATCCAATTAGACCAGGTAAACAGGTAGGCAAGGACGAAGAAAATCACAAGCGCGTATTTTTTGAGCATGATTACTTTCTCCAAGAGCATCGTCTATTTGGATATATAAATATCATGACTATGGGAACACATTTAACAAATGAAAGATGCTGTCTTTTTGCTCGATTATCCTTATACAGAGGATAAAGCAACTTATGTACGGAAGCGCGCGCTATAATTAAAGATCAGTTTGAACTCGCTGGCAATCAATTGTCAGAAAGAATTGGTGATCCATGCAAACCTTCTTCGCCGAATATTTGAGCCTCTTGGGGGACTGCCATAACGAGATCCTCGAGTCGCTTGAGGGAATGCCACCCGCCGCCCTGGATTGGACTCCCGGCCCGGAGATGAACTCGATCAGCGTGCTGGTCTTCCATCTCACGGGCGCGGAACGCTACTGGATCGGCGACGTCGCCGCGCAGGACCCAAAGGAGCGCGACCGCGATGCCGAATTCCGCGTCCGGGATGTGGGGATGGATGTTCTGAAAAAGCGCCTGGCGGACCCCCTGGAATATGCGCGCAGCACGCTGGAAACGTTTACCCTCCGGGATCTGGAGGCAACGCGCGTCTCGGCCAGGGATGGGCGGAACTTCAGCGTGGCGTGGGCGTTGCTGCACGCCCTCGAGCATGCGACGCTTCATCTCGGTCAGATCCAGATTACGCGCCAGTTGTGGGAGCAAGCAAAAGGTAATGCCTGATTCCGAGCCTCAATTCTGGAGCGCAGCCCTTCCCGCGAGTGATCGACTAAATATCTCTCAAAATAGCCCGTCGCGCCAGCCCGGTCGTAGTAACACGTGTTAGTAACACGTGTTACTGCGGTGACACGGTTATCTTGAGATGAATTGTAGATAGAGTTTTGATCTGTTGCATGCTCGCCCACACCCTGCAACGGCATACTGCTATGCTATAATAACTTCATTGACGGGGGCTTAACCGTTGTTTTTGTATGTAGCAAAGGAGAGACGACCATGGCTAACACAAAAACGATAAGTACTATTTTGTTGATTGCGGGAGTAATTCTATTGATCGTTTCCATGGGGGCGGATGTTTTCGGCCTGGGAGGCGGCGGCAGGTTCGGCGGCCAGCAGATCCTGGGGGTTGTGGCAGGCATCGTCCTCATCCTGATAGGGATTGTCTACTCCCGAAGATAAGCCATCTTGGTCTCATCAAGCAAACGCAACGACCAGTATCCTTACAGGCCTGGCCTAATTTTATTTTCCCCCTGCGCTGCCCTGGGTCTGCGCTTTATACTCTCTCGCTCTTGAACTGCGTCTCGTACAATTGCGCATATAACCCGTCGAGCGCCATTAACTCGGCATGCGTGCCTCGCTCGACGATTTTGCCTCTGTCCATCACCAAAATCAAATCGGCTGCGAGGATCGTGCTCAGACGGTGGGCAATGACGATACTCGTCCGAGGCCCGGCCGAAGCAGAGCCTGCCATGACGCGCTTCAGCGCCTCCTGGATCAGGGCTTCGGATTCGCTGTCGAGGTGGCTGGTAGCTTCGTCGAGGACGAGGATGCGCGGATCCTTCAGGATGACGCGCGCCAGGGCGATGCGCTGTTTCTCGCCGCCGCTCAGGCGGTAGCCGCGCTCCCCGGCGATCGTGTCGTAGCCGTCGGGCAGATCCATGATGAAGTTGTGGATGTTGGCAGCCCGCGCCGCGGACTCGATCTCCTCCTGTGTCGCGTCCATCTTGGCGTAGGTCAGGTTCGTGCGGATGGTGTCATGAAAGAGATAGGTCTCCTGCGTGACCATGCCGATCGCGGCCGAAAGCGAGTCGAGCGTTACGTCGCGCAGGTCATGGCCGTCGATGCGGATCACGCCGTCGGTCGGGTCGTAGAGGCGCGGGATGAGGTAGGTCATCGTCGTCTTGCCCGCGCCGGAGGGACCGACCAGCGCGACCAGCTGTCCGGGACGCGCGGTAAAGGAGACTCCCTCCAGAGCGACCTCCCGCGCCTGTGACAAAGTCTCCGCCTCCCCGCCGGGGGAATCGATTCCCTCTTCCTGACGATCGCTCTGCTGCGGCGAGGATGTCCTTACCGATTGGCCATTCCCACCCTTGGACTTCGTCTTCTCATCCGTGCCCGGCTTTGCCAGAGACAGGACCGCGCCCACGTCCTCATGCCGCCCGTAGCGTTTGACCTCCTTGAGGAGAATGGACTCGTCCACGCGATAGTTGAACGTGACGTGATCGAATTCGAGCTCGCCCCTGACATCCTGCAGGACGATGGCATTTTCCTTCTCGACAATATCCTGCGGCAGATCGATGACCTCGAAGACGCGCTCGAAGCTGACCATCGACGTGGAGAACTCGACGGGCGCGCCCGCCAGTCCCTGCAGCGCGCCATAGAGCTGCGTGAGGTACGAGCCGAATGCCACGATCGTGCCAATGGTGAAGACATCCGTGATGACGAAGTATCCACCCAGGCCGTAGACCAGCGCCGTGCCGATCGCGCTGACCAGCCCGAAGATGACGAAGAACGTCGAGCCGACCACCGCGCGCCGGACGCCGATATCGCGCACGTTCGCGGCGCGCTCCCGGACGCGCTTTTCTTCCTCCAGAGAGCGACCAAACAATTTGACGAGCAGCGCGCCGCCGATGTTGAGAGTCTCGTTCATATGGGCGTTCATCTGCGCGTTCATCTCCATGGCCTGGCGGGCGATGTCGCGCAGGACCACGCCCAGCCTGCGCGCCGCAATGATAAAGAGCGGCAGGATGAGCACGCTGACGAGGGTCAGGCGCCATTCGAGCGCCAGCATCACTGCGATCAGGGCGATCGCTTCGATGAGGTTGGTGACGATGTTGACGATCGTATTGCTGATGGCGTTCTGCGCACCGACCACGTCGTTATTGAGGCGGGACATCAACTCCCCGACCTTTGTGTTGGTGAAGAACCGCAGAGACATGCGCTGGAGCCGCGCAAAGAGAGCCGAGCGCAGATCGTAGATCACGCCCTCCCCCACCGTCGCGTTCAGCCGCCGCTGCAGAACGTTGATCAGCCCCGTCACCGCCGGGATGAGCAATAACGCCGCGGCGAGCAGGATGAGGCCCTGCGTGTCCCGGGCAGGGATGACCACGTCGATCATGTTGCGGAAGATGAGCGGCGTGAGCAGAGAGAGGCCCGTGGTCAGGAGAATCGTTACGAGCATACCGGCGATATGCCACCAGTAGCCGCGCGCGTAGGAGAGCACCCGTAACAAGAGCTCTCGTGTTACTTTTGGTTTTTCGTCGCCTGAGCGAATGTATTGCCACCAGCCACCGTGCCACATGAGTTCGTCTCCTAAAGAAGTAATTGGTAAATGGTAATTTCCGGTGGTCGAGTAGCCCGAGTGAATTTCGAGGCCAGAGATCAGAGACTGGAGATTCGAGATCGACCAGCCGGCTAGCTGACTATAAGACGAGATGGCTGATTTTGCAACCGGAAGAAGGGGGAGGTTCAAGAAGGTCTGTCCGGGACAGAGAGTATAATCTTATTCTATCGGTAGCAAGATGAGCTTCCTAGAGTTCTGAAGAGAATCACCATGGGAAAGAAAAAGCAAGTCGATTTCATTGACGACCTGCATGAGCGGGCAAACCATAATATAAATCCATATTATTGGTTCAATCGCGTAACGCCGTTTACGCTTGCACAATGGAAGGCCAACAAGTATTTTGTGCCGTTGTTTTTTGTTATATACACATCTGTGGGAATATTGTTCTTGCTCTCCTTGAATGAAGCGGCTATGGCGGAGAATAAAACGTTCTGGGCATTCTTATTGGACTTTCGTACTTCTTTCACAACGGCCAGATTCTTCGGACTGCTATTATTTTCGGTTTACTGGGTGATTGCAGGCACTGCGACTGTGCAGTCGGTTATTCAAAGGATGTACGCCCAGCAATCTGAATCCCAACCTGAACCGAAGACGGAAAAAAAGAAGAAATATCCAAAACGTCCTAAAAATTGGAAGTGATCGCTCTGCACCCGTGGATAAAACAATGACCAACAAATCACCCGCCGCAATTTCCGCCCTCCTGACCGTCCTTGTGCTGGTCCTCCTTGCGGCTCTCTTTCTGCTATTCCAGATCGTCGCGCTCAACGGCGCGGCCGAGCGACAGGAGATGACCGCGATGGGGATTTCGCTTGCCTGTCAGAGCATTGTGATAATCTTGCTTGGGGCATTTGCCGCCCGGGCCACGAATTTTCTGATCCTAAAGGTCGCTTGGAACAGTATCCTGGCCGTTGCCGTTACTGTGCTCTTCGCGACGATGATCGGCGGGGCGATCTCATTTCTATCCAGTATCGTTGCCATCCCGATCGCCGGGATACGATAAGGATGGACATGAAACTCGAATTCAAACGACTGCGTGAAATAGACTGCTCAGAATATATCGTCCTCAACACGAACCCCCTGGTGCGGCGCCAGATGCCGCTTACCTCCGATAAGTTCGATGAGGAGGATTGCAGACAATGGATCGCGGGCAAGGAAAAGATGTGGGAGGAGCATGGCTTCGGTCCCTGGGCGTTCGTGATCGACGGCAAATTCGCAGGCTGGGGCGGCCTGCAGCCTGAGGAGGGCGATGCAGACCTCGGGCTGGTCCTGCATCCTGATTACTGGGGCTACGGGAAGAGCATTTACGAGGAGATCATCCGGCGCGCGTTCGGGGAAATGGGACTGGAATCGGTCACGATCCTGTTCCCGCCGACGCGGACGCGCGTCAAAGGGATTCTGCGTCTCGGCTTCGAGCCCGACGGGGAAGTGGAAATCGCGGGTCAGCGGTTTATCCGTTACAGGCTGCATGTGCCGAAGATAGAAGGGGAATGAAAGCACAAGTTATTTATGGAAGTCGCTAGCTTCATACGTAAAACCCGTGGAGCGAACTCCACGGGTTTGATCTCAATTTTGGTCTATCTAGGCCGTCTCATCACAGTTGGCTATTTCACAAACACCGGTACAGGGCTGTTCTCATTTGTGCCGTTTCCAAGCTGACCATCCTTATTTAGACCCCAGCACTGAATATCGTCGGTGCCAGGGATCGTAGATGTAATCAGCACACAAGCATGGTATTTGCCTACCGCCAACTGCCAGGCGCTCCCCAGGTTCACTACCGGCTGTGGCTCCTGACTGCTGGTCGTGGAATTTCTTCCCAGCTGCCCATAATAATTGGATCCCCAGCACTCGACCGTACCGTTACTTAGCAGGGCGCATACATGGGCCAAGCCACTATCCACGTCCACAGCATCGTTCACGTCGCGGATTGCCTTAGACGTGCCCGATTGGAACACAACAGGAACGCCATCTTCAGTCAGGGCCATGACAAGCGAGCCAAAACGGTTCACTGCCACAGCGAGGCCGGGCTCTGAGACCCCATCCGTAACTGGGACAATGCCACCGATTTCCTGAGCAAGACCACGGATAAAACACCTCAGCAGACCCGCACTCGTCAACCCACAGGATTTATCCCGTCCTGCGTCCACGTTTGAGATACTGCTGATGAGGGTAGCCAGGGTGGGTTTCGTGTGATCCGTCTTTGTGCCGTCAGCAAGTTGTCCCTGATCATTGTTGCCCCAGCACATGACCTGCCCATAGCTCATGACGGCGCAGGTGTAGTCCAGGCCGGCAGTGATATTTACCGCATCGCTTAATACCTTGACTGGTACATTGCGATCTGTCAGAGTACCATCGCCAAGTTGACCCTGTGAGTTTTGACCCCAGCACCAGACTTCGCTCGCGCTCAGCACACAGGTATGATTGCCGCCGGCAACGATGGTCGTGCCTCCCGCGATTCCAAGTACATTCACCGGAATATTGCTGCTCAGATTGCTGCCATCACCAAGCTCACCAAAGCTATTGTTACCCCAGCATTGCACACCACCTTCTGGTGTAATCACGCAGGTATGTGCAATACCAGCCGCGATAGCATGGGGCTCACCGCCCGTGATCGGGACGAAACCAAGGAAAGAGACTGAGGGACGAGGCGCAGTAGGAGTACTGGCAGGTGGATTCACCGGCGTACTGGTAGGTGTGCTAATAAGCGCATTCGTGGGTGTACTCATGGGCGTCTTGGTCGGTGTATTGGTCACAGCGTTATTAGGGGTATTCGTGGGTGTGCTCGTTAGGCTATTGGTTGACACCAGAGTAGGCGTGTTCGTGGGTGTATTGGTTGGCATATCGGTGGCCGTGCTGGTAGCTGTATTCGTCGGTGTATCTGTCGGCGTGTTGGTAGGCGTAGTCGTAGGAATATCAGTAGATGTGTTGGTTGGTGTCTTTGTAGGAGTATTGGTTGGTGTGTTTGTAGGCGTGTTGGTAGACGTATTTGTAGGTGTACTGGTAGAGGTTTTGGTTGGTGTATTTGTAGGCGTGCTGGTAGGTGTATTTGTTGGAGTTTTGATCGGTGTGTTCGTAGGCGTATTTGTAGGAGCAGCCGCCAATGTACCAAGATTTATCTTATATGGTGAGTAATGATCTGAATTTATTTGAAAGTCAAACAGGCTGTCAGAGCCATAAAGGATGGCGCAGGCCGGATCAGGATCATCACCGTCACCATTCTCACCATAGTCATGCTTTGTGGCCCAATCAATATAGCCCCATTCTCCTGTCCAGACTTCCTCGCCTTTGACCTTTACGAAAATTCTATAAGCAACGACAGGGCCAGTTGCACAGCCCCAGTAATTATTTGGGGCATCAATGAATTGAACATTGTTATCATCCGGCGCGCCATTGACGAGATCGAAGGATGAGTTATCTTCAAAGATGTTATAAGTGATATCAGTTCCGGGTGATCCTACATCACTGAGTACTTCAATACCGACGCCATTGTTTACAATCGTATTATTTGTGATCGTGACCACTGTACTCCCAACCACCACTGGCTGAGACACGGCCATATCATAATTTTGGATGATAAAGCCGATCAGAGTGACACCTTCAGCATTGATGGTAACCCCTATGGAGCCCGCACCCAAACCCGATCCATCTAGTACTGGGGCCGAGGGTGCAGCGCCGGCCGCTGATAGATCGCCTGGATCACCCCATAGGGTGAGATTTTCCGTATTAATAGTTACTTGCTCGTTATATGTACCGGGCAGAACATAAATCGTTTGTCTCAATACGCCATCTGGAGCCACGAGAAGATCAGGCGGATGTGTTTCCGAAAAAGTAAGGGCTGCCTGTATAGGATTAGAGCATGGTTGAGCACCAGCGGCGACCGGATCACAATCCGCAAATGTAAAGGAATATAGGATGCCCCCACTCGTAAAATAAGGATCACCTGTAGCTAGCGTTTCAGCGGCTTCAACGGTTCCCAGCCCTAAGGGCTCTCCGCTTGGATCTGCCAGCATAAGATTGTTCTCGGCAGCCGCCTGAACAACTTCAGCCACGGAAACATTGTCTTTTTCATTTTCCGCAGACGCCTCATCGCTTGCCAGTTCTTCCGCTGCAGCAGGTGTGGTGGGGGTTGCTTCAGCGATCGTCGGTGCTTTCGTCGCAGGCGCCTCATCTGATACCAGTACTTCGGTCGAAATAGGTTCTGTCACGGATTGTACGACGGTCACCGGCTCTTCTGTGGCTGCTGGCTCTTCGGCAGGCGGCGTTACCTCATATGTTTCCGCCGGGGGCGGTGTTGTATCATCTGCCAATACACGGCTCGGAAAGACGAGCGCTAATATCAAGGAACATAAAATGATGATGGTTATAACGGTTGGCTTCTCTGTGTTCTTCATTGTAGGATCTCTTTCTCACCGCGTATCTAAGCAATGGACCTAGAGAGGACAGCTTCCTTAATTCGAGGGTGCCAGCTTGATGGCGACGGACTTCAAAGTAACATGACCTTTCGTTTTTGTAATCTGAACGCATGACGCCAGTTAAAGAGCGGGGTTACGAACTGCGCGTCACAAACTGGTCGTAATAGAATTAGCCAGGTCGCAAAATCTGCCTTTTTGGTCACAATTGGCTCAAAATGGGCGCTGGCTGCCGACTTTGCAATGAAAATGAAATGAAGATTAAACGGTGCATCTGGAGATGCTTGCAATCATGTAAGGGCAAATAACAAAGTTGAAAAGAGAGATTGGCATCGAAGTGTATATAATCATTGAAAAGAAATAATTCTCGATAAGGGCAAACCCGGTGAAAGTCGGTGACGCAAAGCTATGGATCTAAAACCATCTGATCTGGTCAAGATCGCCAGGCTGCCGAAATGGATTTTCCGTTTCGCAGCCAGAGCATCGGGCACCCTTGGGAAAATCTAAATGGTGTGCCAGTCTATTCGTTCAATACTTTTCTTCAAATGCATATTAATTTTGTTCTCGGCCCTATTTCCTACGGCCAGCGTTCAAGCGCTGAGCAGTCGCTTCACCAGCAGCCGTCTTCCTCCTCTAGATACATTTGTCAGCCAGATAAAGAACGATCAAGCGGATGAATTGCGCGGTGTTTATGTCCCGGAGATGCTTGCTGCCCGTATTGTTCAGCAGCCGATGGGAAACAACGAATTTGTCTCACCCAGGCCAGGAATAGTGACTCAATTCGGCCTGGCTTCCAAGTTTGGATCTACAGGTCTGCTGGCGCACAATTATCTTGCGGGTCAAGGCTTTGCTCTTTTGGAAGAAGGTCAAAAATTTTACTTAATCTATGGGGATGGGCAGACCCTAGCCTTTATAGTCACAGAAATTCTGCAATACCATGCTTTAGAGCCTAACAGCACTTCCAGCGATTTTGTGGATTTGGAAAGTGGGGGCCGATTGACGGCTTCGGCACTATTTTTAAGAGTCTATGATAGACCGGGGCAAGTCATTTTTCAGACCTGCATTTCTGCTGAGGGAAATCGCGCCTGGGGCCGCTTGTTCGTGGTTGCGGAACCCATTCTTATAAATCACAGCGCTTCACGTTGATCTCTGGTGACAGCTATGAAGATTGAATCTCATATGTTTTGATGGTGCGGTCATCGCCTTTCGTTTACCACTCTTGTCAAAAACACGTCACTGTTGAAATCTCCTACACGAACTTCTTTCTGTGAGAGATTTCATTTTCTGATAACATTGGATTACATTCAATGTTTGAAGTGGCATCTGCATGGAAATCTACCTATCCCGAAGCGCACGCGGGTGTCCTGGTGATGCGCGCCGTGATGAATCCGGCGCAGCATGCGGGGCTGGAAAAACAGAAAGCAGAATTGGAGGCAGAGCTGCGTTCCCGGTTCTCCGGACAGGATCGCGCCGCGATCGCCGGCCATCCCGTTTTACAAGCTTATGATGAGTACTACCGCCGCTTCAAGAAGACCTATCACCTTCAGTTGCAGCTTGAGTCGATCGTCTTGAAAGGGAAATCCATCCCCAGGGGGGCCGCACTGGTGGAGGCGATGTTTATGGCAGAAATGCAGGATCTGCTGTTGACAGCAGGTCATGATCTGGGTGCCTTACATTTACCGCTTAAACTGGATGTGGCGACAGGCACTGAGCGATATACGCTTCTGCGCGGAGAGGAACAGGTCTTGAAACCCGGCGATATGATGATCAGCGACCAGAGCGGCGTGATTTCGAGTATCCTGTACGGTCCGGACCAGCGCACGCAAATCACACCGGAGACTCGCAATGTGATATTTACTGTCTATGCCGCGCCTGGAATTGATGGACAGAGGGTCGCGGAACATTTGGAGCACATTCGAGAGAATGTGATGATATTTGCTCCACAGGCAGAAGTCGAATTCTGGAGCGTGTACGAAGGCAAGTAGCATGCATTTAATCAGCGTAAACATTGGGCAGGAACGAACCCTTCAACGAAATGATCGCTTCGAGAGAACGGGTATCTTTAAATTTCCCACGGATCAAGCTGTAAACCTCACAAAACTTGGCTTGGAGGGTGATGTCATCGTCAGCAAGAAGCATCATGGCGGACCCGACCAGGCGGTCTATGTCTATGGAGGGGCAGATTACGCGTGGTGGTCAAAGGAATTAGGAAGAGAGATTGCCCCCGGTACGTTTGGTGATAATCTGACGATCAGCGAATTGGCAAGCGCGGCGTTCCATGTCGGCGACTACATAAACATTGGTGATGTCGTTCTCCAGGTCACCGCGCCGCGTATCCCGTGCGGGACGTTCGCGACCCGGATGAACGATCCGCAGTGGGTAAAAAGGTTTCGTCACGCGGAACGGCCCGGGCTGTATTGCCGCGTCATCCAAGAAGGATCTGTGAGAGCGGGGGATGCGATTACCATGGAAAGCTACGCCGGCGAAACAATCTCTATCCCGGAGATGTTCCGCGAATACTACAATAGGAACAAGAGCGAAGAGACCTTACGCCGTCAACTCGAGGCGCCGATCGCGATCCGGGCGCGCCGGGATCTGGAAAAAGAGCTGATCAGGCTGGTAGGCCGCGGATTGAGTTTTTAGAAACAATGTTCTATAATCAGAGCATCGTGACCTGATCTGGTCACCTATCGAATCCTCTGGTTAAAATGATCCTCCGAACGCATAAACCGGCTTTTCCCCTAAACAATTTCATTGAGAATCTGGTCTTTTTCGATGGGCCAGGCACAACCCATAACCTGGACCGATTTCTACCAGACGGGAACACCGAGATCATCATCGACCTGACCGAGAAACCTCAACACATTTACGACAACGAAACCCTTCAGGAAATTCAAACCTGCCGGGATGCCTGGGTCAGTGGGATCAGGACCCGGCCGATCACCATCCCCTCCGGGAAAGGCAGCCGGATGTTGATCGTTGCCTTCAAAAATGGGAAGGCATTTCCTTTTTATCCCTTCCCAATGAGCGAACTCACCGATACGGTTACAGGAGCAGACCTGATTTTCGGCAGGGAATTTAGCCACCTGAGGGAACAATTGCTGTCCGCCAGATCAATTAACCGGATGTTTGAACTGGTTAAGGCATTTCTGCTGCGCCAGGCAGGCGATGCGCTCTGTGAAGATGTCTTCGCCAGATGTATTGACTATGCCCTGTTTAAGATCGTAAACAGACCAGACCTCCGCTGCCTGCATCAGCTAAGCGATGAAATTGGGTACTCGCAAAAACATTTCATTCAATTGTTTAGGGAACAGGTTGGGGTGACACCAAAACCATATCTCCGGATCATGCGCTTTCAAAAAGCAGTTCGTGCTATCGAAAACAGCCAATTCGTCCGCTGGAGCCCGATCGCATTGGAATGCGGATATTACGACCAGGCGCATTTTATTCATGAGTTCAAGCTCTTCTCCGGGTTTACGCCGAATGAGTATGTAAAGAGAAAGACATCCCTGCTGAACTATGTCCCCGTGGATTAATGTAAATTTTTTCCAATACTCGAGGTCTCATGTTCTGTAAGATCGTTCCCAAATTGCGCAATAACCCATGACATAAAGGAGATGACTTGATGAGTTCCCTCGACAAAGCCGTCCAAACCCAGCTGGATAACATTCAAAAGAAAACCGGCAAATCGCTGGATGAGCTGGCTGAAATCATACGGAAAAGCGGATTGACCAGGCATGGCGAGATCCGTGATTATCTCAAGCGTGAGCTGGGACTGGGCCACGGGGATGCAAATACGCTCGTACACACCATCCTGCAATCCGATGGTCAGCGCTCTGCAGAGGGCAAATCGACAGACCAGGTACTGGACGAGATCTATGTGGGTGGGAAAGCGCACATGCGCCCCATTCACGAGACGTTGATGAAGGAGATCAACAAGTTCGGGGCGTTCGAGATCGCGCCGAAAAAGGGCTATGTCAGCCTGCGGCGTAAGAAACAGTTTGCAATGATCGGTCCGAAAACCAACACACGTTTCGAGGTAGGGATCAATGCCAGGGATCTCAAGAAGAACGCCCGCCTGCTGGAACAGCCCAAAGGAAGCATGTGCAACTACATCGTCAACCTGACCGACGCAAAGGAAGTGGATTCCGAGCTGATCGCGTGGCTCAGGTCCGCATATGAAGGAGCCGGTTAGTATGCCCGATCCACACGAGTTTGCGAACAACCTGTTTCAATTGATGGAAGAAACGTTCGAGGCTAAGCATCACGGCATCTATTTGGATAAAGGCACATCGCTCTTCGAGACGCTGGAAACGATCTCCGCGCAGGAGGCTTCGATCCCAGTTGGAGGGAAATGCGCTTCGCTCGCCGCGCAGGTCGCGCACGTGATCTTCTACATTGAATCGTTTGAGCGCTATGCGCTCCATAACGATAACAGCCCGCGGGATTGGGGATTCATTTGGCGCACGGTGGAGAAGGTTACTCCTGAGGAATGGGAGGAGTACAAACGAAAATTGAAAGAAGCGTATCAGCGGATGGATAAGCTGTTCCGCGAGAACCAGGTCTGGAATGAAGATACCATCGGTGGCTCACTGTCCATTGTGATCCATACCGCCTATCATCTGGGCGAGATCCGCCAGGCACTGTGCACGCTCAAATGAAGGCCAGACCTCTCATTCGCAAGATAGATTGCGTACGTCTGTATGTCCCGGACCTGGAAGCAGGGCTGTCCTTTTATCGGGACAGCCTTGGGCACGAGCTGATCTGGCATACTGAAACGGCTGCCGGTTTGCGGCTGCCGGAGACCGACACCGAGCTCGTCATCCAAACGGAAGAGCAAGCGCAGGAGATCGACTTTCTGGTCGACTCGGCAGATACTGCGGCGACGCTCATCCAACAGGCCGGGGGGCAAGTGATCGTCCCGCCGTTCGATATTCAAATCGGACGCTGCGTCGTCCTCGAAGATCCCTGGGGAAACACGCTCGTTCTGCTCGATACAAGCAGGGGCCTGCTTAGAACTGATGAAAATGGGCAGGTAATTGGAAATGCGGATCCTGGGTGAGCGGAGCGTCAGCGAGGCTTAACGTTTATGTCTGGAAAGCAATTAAATAGCTCGGGCGGGGTAAATTACCCCACCCGAGTAGTTTGCTGCGATTAAGAACTTCGTGTTGGCTAGGGAACTGCTTCCCCGGCAGGTGTCACCAAGAACCAGATCCCTTCCACACCTTGCCCATTTGTATCGCCGGGTGCCGCATCCTGTGCATAGTAGTAAAGCGGCCAGCCATTATACGTCACCTGCGTGGTGCCATCATCACGTGTGATCGTGCCAAGCAGGCTCGCATCCACGCCTTCACCGGCGACCGGGTCTCCATCTGTGGTCAGCGCAGGCCATGCTACCAGACAGTCGTCCGTACAGGTGCTGGTGCCACTGTTCTGCGTATCGTTCGTAAACAGGTAGAGCGACATGCCTTCGTCATCGACGAGAATCGGGCCAAACTCGGTCGACTCACTGACCTCGATCGTTGCTACTCCGGTGACCGGAATGCTTGAAGTAGCTGTTTCAGCCGGGGCCTCAGTTGCCGCTTCTGTGGCTGCTTCTGTAGCTTCTTCAGTCACCGGCTCTTCGGTAGGTGGCGGCAAAGAGGGCATCTCTGTGGCTGGCTCAGTAGCGATCGGGGTGGAAGGTGCCGGCGCGCACGCTGCCAGGGTCAGAGCCAACGTGAGCAGAATACCCAGTAACATTCTTGTTTTCATCTCTTCTTAACTCCTTTCAAGTAAAGAGGAATATCTAAAATAATAAGAATAATTCAAGCATGCTTCAATGGGGGTTGTTCCTAACTGCTCGTAGGAAATCCCCTTGCGAAAACTGAGAAAACGGTGAAGTCCCTTTTAGCAGAATTTAACTTTTAGGAGCTTATAAGCGAATTCCTGGACCGTAGCTATTGTCCCCAAAATACGATGACAGTCTCTCGCTTCCCCGGCGGGACCGTCATCTTCATCCTGCTGATATCTTCACACTAGCTTTCCAGGACAGGGGAGGCAGTTTCCGCTTCCTCCCTGGACTAGGCGTTGGCGCGTCCGGCAAGCGAAGCAGCCCTGTGGATGAAGAACAGCGCGGGGGTCAGGAGCAGGCCTGAGGTTACGAGTGAGGCAACTGCCGAGCCAACCGCCGCGATCACGGCGACGATAGGTCCGCCCATTACCTGGCCAATGGCATCCACCTGCCCGAACATCGAGTGGACGGTGGCGCGCACCTGCGACTCCAGTTTCTGATTGACCCATGCAGTTTGCAGCGGGCCGTGCATATTACGCAAGACGTTTATCACCAGATACAGGCCAATGCTGAGTCCAAGAATCGGCGAGATCGCGAATCCAATGAGAGCAAGAGAGATTGTCCCTGTCACGATCATCAGCGCGCGCCCGATGGCAAGCGGACTGGACGGATCGACCCGCTTCTCCACGAAGCAGACTGCCAGGATGGTCAGGATAGCACCCACAACACGCAGCGCTGCAAAGAGGGCCACTTGGTTGCTCCCGAAAAGAACGGGCAGCTCAAAGCGATCGAGCAGGTGCTTGACCCACAGGCGGTCGAAGCCTTCACTATAGAGCCCATAGAACAGACCGATGAATACAATGTTCATGAGTCGCGGGCGGGAACGGACCGCATTGAGACCTTGCCTGAACGTATGCCACATATGCTGCCAGGTGTTGCGATCCTCGCGCGGCGTTGGGTGAAAGCCTGTCTCAGGCATGATAAGCATAAGTGTGATCCCGAGCAACATCACACCTACTACGCCGGTCCGAATCGGCAGGGCAACGTTGTGCGCCCCGACGAATATCGCTGCTCCCATTCCAATCAGGGAAGCAAATAGGGCAATCTGTGTCGCGCGTAAAAAAAGCTTGTTGGCCTCGTCTTCGCCGACCTCATCGCTGATCCAGGCCTGAGTCGCACCCGAGGTAAAAGTGTAGCCCAAACCCCAGATGACTTGCGCCAGCAAAATGGGTAGGAATGATGGAAAGAAACCCTCTACGAGAAAGCCCAGTCCCATCAGCAGATAACCGATAATGATGGACAGCTTGCGCGAATAGACGTCCGCGACAATACCCGTGGGCACTTCGAACACGAACGCCGATATTTCGAGCGTAGTACCTGCCAGGATGAGCTGCACGGGAGTCAGGCCTGCAACCGTCGCTTCATACAGTGAGGTCGTCACGAACATCATCGCGAAGAATGCCGACGCGCTGAATTCGATGAAGAAGTAAACGAAGCGCGCGTTTAGCTTTCGGTTAGGAAACATATTCTGCCCTGAAAGATAAATGCGGAGTCCAAAGTCTTTAGACTTTGGCGGCTCAACGACGGGAGTCGTTGACTCCTTTCAGGAAATTGGAAAAACGTCCGATAGCTTCCTGGGGAAGAGAATATTGATCAAAGCACGCACCTCTTCAGTATCGCACCAGCAATCTGCAAATGTATATTCCAGCTCATTGAAACTGCGGTAGCCAAACAGGATTTGCAGGAAGGTGCGGTCGGGGAAGGCGATTTGGCCATCATCTTCGGGGGTAGGCTTCCAACGCTCTAGACTTTTAATGCTTCCTTTTTCGATCACCAGCCGCAGGCCGTCACGATAGAAACTGATCTTGATCTCGCGGCTGTGTCCCACGGCAATCGACTCGGCCAGTCGCTTTTCAAGGGCGGGCTTGATATGATTCAAAAAGCCCGGCAAGTCCGGCACGCGCAGATACCATGCGTACGGGTCATAGATGGACGGCAGGTTCTTTCCAAGCGCCTCATAGGCGGGGTGCTGCGCGCCGAGCAGGAAGCCGAATGAAGTCCGCGTCTTTCCATCGCGCCTGGCGTATTCCTGGCCTTTGCTCCACAGGAAGCGGACCACGCTCGGCGTCACTGCCAACCAGGATACACCAGGCTTGAGCTCATACCAGAGCGCGCTCAAGCCGGTCATACCCAGAAAGGTCGGGTGCCGGAAGTAGCCAACCAGCTCGCCAGACGGGTCTTCGATCAGCTGGATCTCATGGCGGTTGGCGTTGCGCTCGCTTTGTCCGTTCAATTCATATTTGAAAATCTCCGGGGTCCGCACACAGGCAACTGCATGTCGCCGAAGGCCATGCCGGTACATTTCGGCGATAAATGATAGATCCGCCTCGCTGGCGGGACGGATACGATACGGTTCCTCCTCCCCTTCCTTCAGCTTCGGCAAATTGGCTTCAGAGCCAAAGCGGCGGCCTGCCAGGTCGAGCGCCATCTCATACCCGAACTGACGATAATAATAGGGAATGCCTGTGATTCCCTGCACCATATGGCCGCGCTCGGCGCTCCATTTGTGGATCTCTTCGAACTGAGCGCGCACCAGCCCGCGGTTGCGGAATTCAGGCAGGGTTCCCACCAGCTCAGGCCGGCCGACGCCAAATTCGATCCCTTCATAGGACCATGTCTGCGGGATCAGATTCAGTGACGAGACGATCCGTCCGGTGGCTGTTTCCTCGACGATAGTAAAGTCGTTCGGGCCGAGGGTCGGGTGTGGGCGCGAGAGCAGGTCCCGCGTCCACGCGGCGACGCGTTGTCTGTCTGCTTCGTCATGACCGTGAATCTCCCCGTTGAATCCCGCCAATGTTTCGGCGTCCTCCGGCGTCGAGCGGCGCATGACCAGGCCTCCGCCCAGATCCCGCAAGATTGTCTGTCCTTTGGTGAGCATATTTTTGTCCTGTCGGGCGATCTGGATAAGGCGCTACTGCCCGCGCACCTGCAAGGGGATCGCCGTTATAGAAGTTGTTCAAGCTGTCTTAAGGCGGATTCCGGATCCTTGAAATGGATTCCCTTGATGCCAACCTTTTCACAGCCTTCGATGTTGATCAGAAAGTCGTCGACGAAGACGGCTTCGCCCGGACTCACCCCAAACTGCCCGAGAGCAATTTGAAAGATCTTTGGCTCGGGCTTGGCTGCCCCGACCTCTGCCGAGATGATCATCTTGTCGAATGCATCGTCGAACTTCTCTCTGACGATGAAATCGCGCAGGTCGCCCCAGGCATTCGAGATGAGTCCGGTCTTATATTTGCCGCGCAGAGAGCGGATGAAATCGACCAGGGTCCGGTCGACAATATCCCCGGCGAAGAACTCGTCACGGATAGCAGGGAGATCGGAGGCCGGGCGCTTCAGCCTTTTGAGTACCGAATTCCAGTGTTCCTCGGAGCTCATTTCACCGATGGTGGCCTTGATGCCCGAATCACTATCGAAGACGATTTTGACCAGATCGTCATATTCCAGTCCCAGCCGTTCCGCAAGCTGCTGGCGCGGCGCCTGAAATTCCGTGCGGACGATGACTCCGCCCAGGTCGAAAAAGACAGCCTTGATGCTCATTTGCTTTTCTTGGTCGTTGCCTTTTTCCCTTTCGCGGAGGATGCCGCGGCCGGTGTCTTCTTGCCCGCAGGCTTATTTCCAGCCTCTGCTTTCTCAGCCTTTGGGGCCGGCTTTGAGGCTTTCGAGGCCGGTTTTGCCTCCGGCTCGGGATTGGAGG